>JADLBY010000119.1 GCA_020847445.1 Sphingomonadaceae bacterium
TCGCGATCCAGGCGAAAAGGATGCGGCCCAGCCCATGTTCCAGCGAGGCTATCGCCCAAATGCTCTTGCGGTTCAGCTGTTCGCCAAATGCCTGCATCGCTTCTTTCATGCTGCCAAGCTTTCCCGTTCAATGCCCCCAAGGGGCGGGTCGGTGCAAGGCTAAAGAAACAGGGTTAACGAAAAGTTCCGCTGCGCGACAAAATCGGTGCGGGCCCGTCAATAAGTTGTCGGAAGATGGTGACGCTTGCGGGAATCGAACCACGCGGAATCGGCTCGCCGATGCCGCCGCAAGGGCACACGGGTTCGTCAATATGTCGTTGGAAGATGGTGACCCCTACGGTTGTATAACTTAAATCTCAAGCAGTTTCAGGGCGTCCCTAAGTCCCTTGTAAAATCAAGGATTTCACTTGTATAGTGTTCGCGGTCGGTCGCCCCGATTTGCCTGAATTCCCATCAAAGTGTGGGAACGAATGTGGGAACGCATTAGGCAGGAATCGAACCGATGGCGCTGACAATATTGAAAGTGAAGAACGCGAAGCCGGGTCGCCATTGCGATGGCCGGGGGCTTTGCTTGGTGGTCAAGGATAGCGGGGCGCGGACTTGGGTGCTGCGGATGCAGCAATCTGGCAAGCGACGCGACTATGGCTTGGGTTCGGCAACCGAGGTTTCGCTTGCCGATGCGCGCAATGCGGCTGCGGCCTTGCGGCGGCAGGTGCGTGAGGGTTGCGATCCTGTTGCCGAACGGCGGATGGCGCGCAAAGTCATCCCGAGCTTCGAGGCGGTGGCGCGCGAATGCTACGACTCTTTGAAAGCAGGTTGGAAGAACCGGCGGCAGACCAGTTGGATTTCCAGCTTCGAGAACCATGTCTTCCCGATCATTGGGGCGCGCGCCGTGAATGCCGTGGACAGCGTTGCGGTCGTTGAGGTGCTTACGCCCATCTGGCTTGAAGTTCCTGACACTGCGCGGCGCATCCTACAGCGCATCGGCGCTGTGCTGGACTTCGCACATATCAAGGGGTGGCTGCCGGATGAGGTTTCGTTGCGTTCCGTGCGCAAAGGGCTTCCCCGACAGCTTGAGAAGGCGGGGCATCTTGCCGCCATGCCTTATTCGGAGGTTCCGGCGCTCGTGGCGAAGCTGGCAGCCGCAGCGCCGACCACGGGCCGCGATGCACTGCGCTTCACCATCTACAACGCCGTCCGCTCGAACGAGACGCGTTTTGCGGTCTGGACGGAGTTCGATTTGGATAAAGGCGTCTGGACCATCCCCGGCGAGCGCATGAAGGCGCGCGAGACCCATATCGTGCCGCTGTCAGCGCCCGCAGTCGCCTTGCTGCGAGGGCGCTGGCATGCGCGCACGAGCGACACCGGATTGGTATTCAGCAACAATGGCGAAACACCGATCAGCGATATGACGATGACCAAGCTATTGCGCGACGACGGCATCGCGGGCGTTACCGTCCACGGCTTCCGCTCCGCCTTCACCGATTGGGCGGCGGAGATGACCGACTTTCCCAAGGAGGTCGCCGATAAGGCGCTGGCGCATAAGCTGCCCAACAAAGTTGAAGCAGCCTACCGACGGACGGACTTTTTCGAGAAACGGCGCAAGTTGATGGCGCTATGGGCGCTGTATCTGGACGACACCGCTATTCCGCTACCCGCTGCCGCTTGATGAGCTCGCGCAAGCTGGCGGTGGTGACGCGCGTCGATTTTCCGAGCTTCACTGTCTCGACCTCGTTGGCCGCAATCAACTCATAGAGCTTGGTGCGGCCAACGCCGATCATGCGGGCGGCGTCGTTGATCCTGACGCAGATCGGCTCGCTCACAGCCTTGCACTTTCGTTGCGATAGCCGACCGGATCGTCGATCCAGCAATTGATGGCCGATTCCCGCCAGCCCGCGCCGTGGATGCTGATCCGCACCTGACACGGGAAAGTGCCTTCCTTGATCTTGCGATACATCGTCGAGCGGGAGAGGCCGGTTCGGGCCAGAACGGTCTTGAGGCGGATAATCTTTTCGGAGTTTGACATGGGACGCTCTTTCATTCGGTGACAGTCATTGGCTCCCCATGAGATGAAGATTGGCCGAAGCAATTGACCGCGCAAGGGCGTTTCCGACGAATGCAAGCGCAGGCGCGCAAAGAGTTGCATCGCGCAATGACGGCTTGCGGACGGCTAGAGACGGCAGCGGCGGGCATTGGAGGGACAAGGTTGGGCAAGGCGCGGCGGAAAGAATTTCGACTGTCGGAAGCGGATTCCCAAGGCTGATCGCATCCGCCGATGCTTTCGACGCAAATTTGCGCCGGGTGTGGCCGGATTTAACGTCTGAGTCGGCGGTTTCTGCGATGCGACCGCCACATGCCGATTCGCTTGTAATTCGCGCGCGACCTCTAGCTCCGTGACAGATCAAAGTAGCGACACCTGTTGCGCTGCCCTTTGGGCGACCCGCTCTATCCGCTGGCGCGGACCGGGCCGGTAGTCCCGGCCCACTCGGGTTGCGATCGGGAGCAGGGATAGTGAGCGGGAAGGTTCAAGGACGCGCTCTGTCCCGCGCCTTTGGCGCTCCTGAGGGCGCGGCATTTTTGCGCTGACCCGCTGGCACTCTTGCCTCTCTCCTTGCCGGATGGGCGCTGGCGCACAGGCCCGCGCGCACACCATCCGGCGGCGTCGCGCCGCCCACAAGGGTGCCGTTCCTGCGCCGCGTTGCGGCTGGGGGGAGGCTAACCGCCTCCGTTTTCCCGATTTGAGGGAATGCCAAGGGCTTTGCCCTCTCGTTCCCAAACCGGAATAGACGCCCCCGTGTGGCGGTCGCTGCGCGCCCGCTGCCCCGCCAGGGCGTCGATTCCCGTTTTCCCTCCCCCTCCCGTCCTCGCCGGAAGGCAGAGCCGGATGTCGCTGGCAAGCGGCTTTCAGCTGGAAGGAAGGGACAATGACCGATTTGCTTTTGATGTATCGGGCTTGCTGGGCGGAGTGCCGGGACGACTATCTGCGTCAGGTCGCGCATGAGAATGGCTTGCCCATCGAGTGCGTCCGCACGATTGCCGCACACCTTGGCGAACGTGAGGATTTTGGGGCGCTAGTTCTGATTTGCGAGACGCATCGGAGCCGGTCGTACTGACTGCCATCAATCAGGCGTGCAAACTCTCCGCATCGCCGCACGGCTCGCTTTCGGTCTGGATCGTCGCATGGTGGATAGCGAAGCGGGCTTCGAGCATTTCGGTTAGTGCCTTGCGGACGGCCTCGGCGTCGCGACCTTCGGCCACCGCGACATGCGCGGTCAGGCTGGCATCGTCGCCCGCGACCGACCATAGATGGAGGTCGTGAACGCCGGTTACGCCCGCCACTTCGCCCATCGCGCCGCGGATCGCCTTCAAGTCGAAGCCGCGCGGCACGCCTTGGAGCAAAATATGGGTGGTATCGCTCAAAAGCTTCCATGTGCGCGGCAGCACCCACAGGCCAATGGCGATGGCGACCACCGGGTCGATCCAGTCGAGTTTGGTGAAATAGATCGCGATGGCAGCCGCAATCACGCCCAGCGAGCCGAGCATGTCGGCCCAAACTTCGAGATAGGCCCCTTTGACGTTGAGGCTGTCTTCCTTGCCGCCAGCAAGGATGCGCATCGAGATCAGATTCACGATCAAGCCGACGCTGGCGACGATCAGCATCCCCACCGACTCAACCGGCCTCGGTTCGAAGAACCTGCCAATGCCCTCGATCAGCACATAACCCGCGACCACGAACAGCAGGATGGCGTTGAACGCAGCGGCAAGGATTTCAAAGCGGCGGTAGCCAAAGGTGCGCTGGTCGTCGGGCGGGCGCTGGCCGATTTTGACTGCTGCCAACGCAATCGCGAGCGCGGCGCTGTCGGTGAACATGTGCGCGGCGTCGGACAGCAGCGCGAGGCTGCCGAACACGAACGCGCCGACCAGTTCCGCGACGAGAAACGTCGTGGTCAGCCCAAGCGCGATGGCAAGCCGCTTTGTGCTGGCCCCCGCGCCGTGGTTATGCCCGGCGTGACCACCGCCACCATGATCGTGTTCTGCGCCCATCGTTCAATCCTTCCTATGCCGGTAGTTCACCGCCGAACTTGTCAACGTCATCATATTCGCCTGTCTCGTGGTGCTTGTGCTGGCCCTTGAGCAGCAATTGGCTGATCGCGGGCAGCACGAAGAGGGTCAGGATCGTCGAGGTAATCAGCCCGCCGATGACGACGATGGCGAGCGGCTTTTGCACTTCCGCGCCTTGCCCGGTGGCGAGCGCCATCGGGACGAAGCCGATGGCCGGGACGATGCCGGTCATCAGCACGGCGCGGAAGCGTTCGAGCGACCCTTCGACAATGGACTGCGCGACCGATAGCCCGGCCTCGATCCGCTGGTTGATCGCGGTCATTACGACGAGGCCGTTCAATACGCCGACGCCCGCCAGCACGATGAAGCCGACCGCTGCCGATACCGAGAAGGGCAGTCCCCACAGCGCGAGCGCGAATACGCCTCCCGCGAGGCCCAAGGGGATTGCCGAATAAACCGCAATCGCCGGACGGAACCCGCGCAAGGCAACGAACAAGATGCCGAAAATCGCCGCGAAGACGATAGGGATGACCAGCGACAGCCGCCGCGATGCAGCTTGCAGATTCTCGAACTGCCCGCCCCATTCGATTGCGCTTCCTGGCGGCAGTTGCACTTGGGCTGCGACCTTGCTTTGCGCTTCGGCGATGAAGCTTCCCAGATCGTTGCCGCGCACATTGGCCTGGACAACGACGCGGCGCTGGCCGTTGTCGCGGCTGACCTGATTGAGCCCTTCGGAAAAGCCGAAGCTCGCGACCGCACCCAACGGTATCGACGTGCCTTCCTGCGGCAGCATGACCGGTAGCGCACCCACCGCGTCCAGATCGTCGCGGCCCGCATTGGGCAGGCGCACGACGATATCGAACCGCCGGTCGCCCTCGAAGACGATCCCGGCCTCGCGCCCGCCCAATGCAGCCGCCACGGTATCGGTCACATCTTCGAGCGTCAGGCCGTAGCGGGCGATGGCATCGCGGTCGAACTTCACGTCGAGCTGCGGAAAGCCCTCGGTCTGTTCGACCTTGACGTCGGCAGCGCCCGGCACCGTGTTGAGGACGGCGGCGACCTTTGCGCCTGTCGCGCTCATGGCGTCGAGATCGTCGCCATAGAGTTTGATAGCGATGTCGCCGCGCACCCCGGCGATCAGCTCGTTGAATCGTAGCTCGATAGGCTGGCTGATTTCAAAGGCGCTGCCGACCATCGGCTTCAACTTGGCTTCGAGCCGTTCGATCACCTCATCCTTGGTATCGACCCCAGCAGGCCATTCGTCCTTAGGCTTCAATATGACGAACGAGTCCGAGATGTTGGCGGGCATCGGATCGGTGCCGACCTCCGCCGTCCCGGTCTTCGAGAACATATAAGCGACTTCAGGGAGCGACGTCGCCGCCTTCTCGATTTGCCGCTGGAGCGTCAGCGACTGGTTGAGCGAAGTCGAAGGGATGCGGATGCCTTGCAGCGCGATGTCGCCTTCGTCGAGCTGCGGGATGAACTCGCGGCCCAGCATCAGGAAGACGAGGCCCGCCAGCACGAATGCGCCAACGCCCGCGCCGATCCACGGCCAGGGCCGCGCGACCGCCTTGTCGAGCAGCGGCACATAGCGTTGCTTGGCGTAGGCGACGGCCTTCACTTCCTTCTCAGCCACCTCGCCGCGAATGAGCAGCGCGACCATCGCGGGAACAAAGGTCAGAGACAGGACGAAAGCCCCCGCCAGCGCGAGCATGACGGTGATCGCCATCGGTGAGAACATCTTACCCTCTACGCCGGTGAAGGTGAGCAAGGGCGCGAAGACAAGGAAGATGATCGCCTGGCCATAAATGGTCGGGCGCACCATTTCGCGCGAGGCTTCGAAGACCTCGTGCAGCCGCTCGGTCAGGCTGAGCAAACGGCCTTCATGATGCTGGCGTTCGGCCAATCTTCGTAGGCAATTCTCGATGATGATGATCGAGCCATCGACGATCAGCCCGAAATCGAGCGCGCCAAGGCTCATCAGATTGCCCGACGTGCCGGTGGCGTTCATGCCCATCGCCATCATCAGGAAAGATAGCGGGATGACCAGCGTGGCAATGATCGCGGCGCGGATATTGCCGAGCAGCCAGAACAGCACCGCGATGACCAGCAACGCGCCTTCGAGTAGGTTCTTTTCGACCGTCCAGATCGTCGCGTTGACCAGCTTCGAGCGGTCGAGGACGGTCTTGACCTTGATCCCCGGCGGCATCGACTTGGCGACTTCGCCCAAGCGCGCGGCAACCGCATCGGCAACGATCCGGCTGTTGCCGCCTGCGATCATCAAGGCGGTGCCGACGACCACCTCATTGCCGTTTTCCGAAGCCGCGCCGGTGCGCAGATCGCCGCCGATACGGACATTCGCCACATCGCGCACCGCCACCGCCACGCCGCCGCGCGTGGCGACGGTGGCGCGCCCGATTTCATCGAGCGTGCGGATGCGGCCATCGGCCTTGACCAGAAACGCCTCGCCGCCGCGTTCGACGAAATTCGCGCCGACCGAGATATTGGCCTTTTCCAGCGCCTCGGCGAGTTCCGAGAAGGAGATATGGTAGGTTGCGAGCTTCGCCGGATCGGGTTCGACCACGAACTGTTTTTCATAGCCGCCGATGCTGTCGATTCCAGCTACGCCCGCGACGGTTTTGAGCTGTGGCCGGATCACCCAATCCTGCACCGTGCGCAGGTATGCGAGCTTCGAGACCTCGTCAGTGAGCATCTTGCCGTCGGTGGAGAGATAGCTGCCATCGGGCTGGAAGCCAGGTTTGCCCGCGATCTTCGGATTGGCCTTGGTTCCCGCAGGCTCATACTCGACGACATACATCAGCACTTCGCCAAGCCCTGTGGTCACCGGCCCCATTTGCGGCTCGATGCCGTCGGGCAGGCTTTCCTTGGCCTGGGTCAAGCGTTCGGCAACCTGCTGGCGCGCGAAATAAAGGTCGGTGCTTTCCTCGAACACGACCGTGACCTGGCTGAAACCGTTGCGCGAGATCGAGCGCGAGCTCTCAAGGCCGGGGATGCCCGCCATCGCGGTTTCGACCGGAAAGGTAACTAGCCGCTCCATATCGAGCGGCCCCAAAGCGGGCGCGACGGTGTTGATCTGTACCTGCTTGTTGGTGATGTCGGGAACGGCGTCGATCGGCAACTTCAAAAGCTGCGCTGCACCGAAGGCCGCGACGATGAGCGTGGCGATGACCACACCCCAGCGGAAGCGGATCGCCGCATCGAGAAGTTTTTCGATCATCTCAATGCTCCGCCTCGCCCTTGCCGAGTTCGGCTTTGAGCAGGAACGCGCCCTTGGTCGCGATCACGGCGCCGGGCTTCAGCCCGTCGACAATCTCAACGCGTCCGGCGCTGCGCTGGCCGACCGCGACGTTGGTCGCTTGAAAGCCCTTGGCGGTTTTCACGAACACCACGTCTTTGCCCTCGACCGACTGCACTGCCTCTTCGGGAATGCCAATGCTCGAACTGGCTGCCGCATTGCCCGGCATGATCCTCACGCGCAGCCCTTGGCCCGGTATGAGCTGGCCGGAGCCGTCCGGGACAAGCACAATGGTCGCCGTCTTGCTTTCCGGGTCAAGGCTGGGGGTCGCTGCACGCACCGTCGCCGTGACGGTTTCGCCGCCGAGCAGCTCGATGACCGCGCGGTCGCCCGGCTGCACGCGCTGCGCATCGGCGGGAAGCACCAGGGCATTGATCTGGATCTTGCGCGGGTCGGCGACGCGGAACAATTCAGCGCCTGCAGACACATAGCTGCCGAGTGTGGCATCGGCCTTGGTGATTTTGCCCGAAATCAGGCTGGTCACCGCAAGATACCGGCCATCGCCGGTAATCTTGGCAGCGCCCGCCGCCGATTGGGTGCGCCGTGCCTCTGCTTCGGCCTCGGCCAGCACTGCTTGTGCTGCCTCGAAATCCTGCCGCGCCGTCACCTTTGCCTCATAAAGTTTTTTCTCGCGCGCATATGCGGAGCGCGCTGCAATCAGCCTTGCCGAAGCGGAGCTGCGTTCGGCTGCGATTGCCGACGCATCGCGGCTCTCCAGATAGGCGATGGTCTCGCCCGCGCGCACATTGTCGCCCAGACGCTTGACGACCCTGGTCAGCGCGCCATCGGCACGGGCAGTCAGCACCGCCTCTCCATCCGGTGCGGCAGCGACTACGCCCTGCGCGATGATTTCGGCACCAAGGCCACCCGCCTGCGTAGCTTCGGTCACAATCCCCGCCGCCTTTGCGCGGGCATCGTCCATCTCGACGAGGCCTTCGACATGCCCTTCCTCTTTGCCTTCTTCGCCATGCTCGCCTTCTTCGGCAGGCGCGGTGGCGGCAGACGGGGCGAACACGGTGCGGCCCAGCATCACGCCGCCCCCGCCTAGCACGAGCGCGGCAATGGCGGCCCCTGCGATCAGTTTGTTTCTGTTGGTTTCGGTTTCCATGAGACGGTCCTTCACTGCGCGTTCGCGCGGATGAGCGCGGCGAGCGCGCGAGCGCGGTCGAGCCGCGCTTCGATGAGGTTGAGTTTGGCGGTGGTGAGCGCGGTCTGTGCGTCGATCAGTTCGATCAGCGAAAACTTGCCCGCATTGTAGCCAATGTGCGCGAGCCGCAGCGCCTCCTCGGCCTGTTGCAACCCCAGCCCGGCCAGTGCTTCGTAGCGGACCTCGGCAGCGCCCAAGAGCATCCGTGCGTCATATCGCGCACGGTTGGCATCAATCCGCGCGAGGAGCAGTGCGGACGCGGCGGCGTTGCTCTCCGCGCCAGCCGCTTCGATGTTGCCCCGGTTGCGGTCGCGGATGGGAAGCGGGATCGAGATTCCGGCGACCAGCGCAGTATCGCCGCTCTCGCGGAACCGCCGCACCCCGCCGCTCGCCGTAATGTCCGGTACCGCGTCCGAACGTGCGAGTTGCACCCTAGCGCGGGCCGCTTCGCGCTCTGCCGTCGCCAATTGCTCGTTGAGGCTTGTAGCGTCGGGGGCAGGCGCAGCAGGGGCGGCGTCCTCGCTGGCGGTCGCGGTCAATTCGGGATCGTCGCTGCCGATCAGACTGCCGAGCAGCCGGCGCGCGGTCAGCAACTCGCTAAATGTCCGCGCCTGCTCCGCCCTGGCTTCGGCCAGCAGCGATTCCGCGCGAAGCTGGCGTAGCGGCGGATCGCGTCCGGCATCGACCAATATCCGCGCAGTGCGCGCCAGCTCTTCGGCGGCTGCCGTGTTGTCGCGTGCCAGCACGGCACGGTCTTCCGCCGCGCGCAGTTCGGCATGGGCCGTGCGAATATCGCGTTCGAGATCGGCCAGCGCCGCCTTGTAGGTCAGGAAGGCGAAATCGCGTTCGGCCCGCGCGACGCCAAGCCGCGCGCTGCGCTTCCCGCCGAGTTCGATCCGCTGGCTCAGAGCAAGCGTCGCCTCGGTGCTGCGCAGCCCCTGAAACGCGCCCGACCCTGCAAAATTCTCGACCTCAAGGCTGAGTTCGGGGTTGGGCGCAACGCCCACCTGCCGCGCCCGCGCTTCGGAGGCGTCGGCGAGCGCCTTGGCCTGGGCCGCACGGGGCGAAGTCTGGACGCCTTGGGCTAGGGCGTCGCCGAGCGCGATGGGCTCGGCTTGAGCGGCTTGCCCGCAGGCGGCGATTGCGCCCGCAAGCAGTAACGCTCGCAATCTGGAAATCATTGAAATTCTCCTGAACCTTGAACGGGTCGCGCGGCATCATGCCGCGCGGGCGGTCAGGTTCAGGCGGCGGGCGGCTCGGTCGGCGGAGCCTGTGCGAAACTAGACATCGCGGGGCTGGTAGCGAGCGGGATCAACTCACCCGCTGCAAGCCGCTCCGAAGTCACCGCATGCCCCTCATAGGCAAGTGCGACGCTGCAATGATGATGCACCACCGCATGGCAAGGCAAATCGCCATCATGATCGGGGGCTTCGTGATCGCTGTGGTCCACGTTGGTTAGCATGTCATTGGCATGGACTTCTCTCAAATCCTGTGCGTGGGCGGTCGCAGGAACGATCACCGCGCTGAAAATCAGCGCGAGAAGCACAAATAGATTGGTAGTCCGACCCCGCATGACCTTGCGGTTAGCAGTCGCCGCACGGCGGGGCAAGAAAACTGTCACTCCCGCCCGCCACTTATCTTGGCGAGAAGATCGTCGGCAATCGGCATCGACTTGAACGCGCTCACATTCGAGCGCCCGGAATTACCGATGGGAATGCGCCCTGTCAGCGCGCCGAGCGGCGCGAGTGCCAGCCGGACAAGTTGCCCCGCCGCTTCCCGCCAATCGCGCAAATCGAAAGCGAAGCCGAGCATGGCCCAATGATTGGCGAGATGCGGCCCCAGATAGGGTTGCGAGATGATATGCGCACGTTCGAGCGCAACCCACGCGGCGGTATTGTCGCCCGAAGCGCGGGCAGCGTGATAGGCAGCCATTTCTGCGGTGATCAGCAGTTCGGCACGTTCGCGCATCAACATCGTCATGCTCGACCGCCAATCCCGATCCAGCGCGGGATCGACGCACGAAACTCGCGGTAGTGTTGTCCGAAGCTCGCTTCCAAATGCGCTTCCTCAACACGGACTTGTACCGCGCATGACCCGATGAAGACCGTCAGCGCCGCCCAAGCCCATGCGGCGTTTGCAGTCAAAGCGGCAGCTACGCCTTGCAGGATCATTCCAACAAAGATCGGATTGCGGCTGAACTTGAACAGACCATGCGTCACAAATAGCGGTGCGTCGCCTTGCCGCACCCCGACGCGCCATGCGCGGCCCATTTGGACCTGGGCAATGATTACGATGAAGCAGCCTACCAGCGCGAGAATTGCAGCCAGCACGGCAACGGCGAGCGAACTGCCGGATGCAGGAAGCGCCGATGCCAGAACCAACGCGGCAACGCTCAAAGCGAAACTGACTCCGGCGATGCGTTGAATCCCAGTGGCAGACATGAAGGCAAAGGCGCGGTCACCGGTGCGTCGCCGGATGGCAACCGCGCGCAGTAATGTCGCGGCGACGACGGCGATGATCGACAAAAAGGGGAGGGCTTGAAGCATGACGTTACGACTGCCCCGCCAGTTCGGGCGTGCGCAATTCTCCGCGCGCCTGCCGCAGCACTTGCACGCCGCCTGTCAGGGCGAGCAGCGCCATAATCGCGGCGACGATCAGGTCCGGGAGCGCGCTCCCGGTGCCGAACACGCCGAGCGCCGCCAGCATCACCGCGACATTGCCAATCGCGTCGTTGCGCGAGCATATCCAGACCGAGCGCATATTGGCGTCGCCGGTGCGGTAGCGAAACAGCATGAGCGCCACGCCGACGTTGGCCGCGAGTGCCAACGCGCCGACCGCCCCCATCGTCGCCGGATCGGGCGATGCGCCGTTTACGAAAGCAAGGACCGCGCTGCCGAATACCCATGCGGCAAAGCCCAGCATGAACAGCGATTTGAGCATTGCAGCGCGGGCGCGCCAAGCGAGCGCCATCCCAACGACGGCAAGGCTCACCGCATAATTGGCCGCATCGCCAAGGAAATCGAGTGCGTCGGCTTGCAGCGCGCGGCTGTCCGCCGCTGCGCCCGCGCCCATTTCGACCAGAAACATCGTCGCGTTGACGACTAGCGCGATCCAAAGAACGCGCCGCCAGCGCGGATCGGCCTTGGCCGTTTCGCTCCCGCAGGCGCTTTCGCAACAATGGTCTGACACGCTCAAATCCTTCTCGACAAATTCCGAGTCGGACAGCTATCTACACCCTGTAGCAACTACAGGGTCAAGACATGAAAATCGGCGAACTGGCGAGCGCCACCGCGACCAAGGTCGAGACAGTGCGCTATTACGAGAAAATCGGCCTGTTGCCGCCGCCCGCGCGCACCTTCGCCAACTATCGCGCCTATGGCACCGACCATCTGGCGCGCCTGTCCTTCATTCGCCGCGCCCGCGATCTGGGCTTCACGCTCGAAGCGGTGCGCGAGCTGTTGACGCTGTCAGATGACAAATCGCAGAGTTGCGAAGCGGTCGATGGCATCGCGCAAACGCATTTGGCCGAGATCGACCGCAAGATTGGCGACCTGACCGCGCTGCGTTTGGAATTGAGCCGAGTGATAGGTTCTTGCAGCCACGGCACCGTCGCCGATTGCAAGATCATCGAGACGATGGGGCCGCGCTGACGGGCTCAGTGGCGGGCATACACCGTGGACGGTCCCGAGCCGAACGCTATGACATTGTAAGGTTGCGCGCGACCGCCCGGGGCTTCCATTCCTGGCGAACCTATTGGCATCCCCGGAACCGCCAAGCCGCGCACACCCTTTGGCTTAGCCTCAAGCACGCGCTTCATGTCCGCAACCGGCACATGACCCTCAAACGCCATACCATCGATCAGGGCGGTGTGGCACGATGCCAATAGCGAAGGCAGGCCAACCCGTCTTTGCAGTGCCGGGTGATTGGCGTCATCGACGATCCGCACATTGCGCCCGAATGCCTTGCGGACTTGTGCCGCCCATTTTTCGCAGCAACCACAACCGGGGTCGCGGTGCATCACCGCCTCGGTCGCGGCCAAGGCTGGCGTTGCAACCAGCGCAATGGCCATCGCTAGGGTGGTTGCCTTCATTTTACTGACTCCTTTTGCAGTCTGAAGATTGAAATGGTTCCCGTTGGCGTGTCGAACGATTGCTCAGCGGTGATCGGCTTGCCGCAAATACGTTCCAGTTCCGCTTCAAGAAATCCGTCGGCATTGGGCTGCGTATTCGCTCGACCATCGACCGATTGCACGACCTTGAACGCCTGACGCATAAGCCAGCGTCCTTGCGCAGCATAGTCGCAGACAATCATGGTGCCGCCCGACTTGGTGGCGGCGAACATGGCGGCAAGACCAACTCGCTTTTCGGCGACCGGTACCTGGTGAAAGACAAGGCTGGAAACGACCTTGTCGAACTGGCCATAATTTCCGGCGTCGCGTGCAAAACCACTTTCCCATTCGATGCCTACGCCCGCTTCCCCCGCTTTCTTCCAAGCAATGCATCGCGCGACTTCATCAGGGTCGAGCCCTACAACCATCGTGTCTGGTGCCGCCTGCTTGATCAAGATGGCAAGCGAACCGGTTCCGCAGCCGACATCGAGTATGCGCTCACCGGGCGCAGGTGCAATCGCCTCCAGCAGCGCTGACCGCCAACGCGCTTCGCGCGTGAGCAACGCCAGGAGTCGGTCATAGGCGCTTGTTGGCAGAAAGCGTCCTGCGGCGGGCGTGAATGTTTGGGATCGGGACATCTTTTGGCTATTTACCAGCGGCAGGACCGGAGGCCGGTTGCCCGACCTCCAGCTTTTCATTCACGCCTGCTTCTCGTCGGCATTACAGCAGGCCATCGTCATGCACCGGCCCTCATCAACCGTCACATCGGGCGCGGAATCCGCAATCCAGATGCGACGGTAATTAGGCAAATTTGACTTATTTGGTCCGGGCTGCGGAGAATGGAGCCATTCGAAATGGCCCCTTTTCGGAGCATCAGTCGCAAAGGCCGGGGCACTCGTCCCGACTACCGCGAGTGTTCCGAGCACGAGCGAAATTTTCGTAATCATGATTCGACTCCTCGAATGAGAAAAAAAGGCAGATGCCGGGGGTCGCTTGCCCGTCCCCCGGCATCTTTCGTCAATGCTTCATATCCTTCATGTCATGGCCTTCATGGCCCTGTTCGCCGGATATGGCGTCCTTGTCCTTGCAACAGGCCATTTTGCCCTGTTCGTCCTTCTTGCAGCAACAGCATTCCTTTTTGGGCGCTGGTGCCGGTTCGGCGGCGAAGGCGGCGGTGGACATGGTTAGCGCGAGCGCGCCGAGTAGATATTTGGTTTTCATGATTTAACTCCAATATTAATGTTGAAATGTTGAAATGTTGAAGCGGAACCAAGGCGCGGGGGCGGTGTCGGTGGTTTGCGCATTGTGCCTGCCATTTGGCGCTGTGACGGCACTAGGACCGCCGGTGCTTTCCAGAACCACGCGCCGAGCGATGACGGTTGCTCGGAAACCGCGAAGGCGCAGGCATGGCAGATTTGTGCTGCCTTACCCTTGTCATGATCGCTCTCGGGTGCGCCCTGATCAGCCATGCTCTCGCAATTTGCGGCCATTATGACGTGCGGTGCTTCGGGTGGGGCTGCGCAGATTGGCGCGGCGCGGAACACCAGCGCCAAGGCCAGAATCATGAGGCTCAGTCCCTTCATGCTGCCCGCCGCTTGCGGCGTATCGGCCAGCGCATGACTAGCAAGATCGTTCCCACCAGCCCCATGACAAGACCTCCAATGGCAAAGGTGAGGAGCCACCATGTATTGAAATTCTCATGGTTCTTCCAGTCCATGATGTGAAGGCTCCAGAAGAAATCGTAGAGCCGCCATGTGCCGGTGCGAACCGCCGAGATTTTGCCCGTGTCGGCGGCTATGAAGACGCTGGTATTGTCGGGATCGGCGAAGGCGACCCGCCATGCCGGAAGCGTGCCGCGATATTCCGGGCTTTCGGCAAGGACGCTAATGACCTTGGCGTCAGGTTTAGCCTGGGCCTTCCACGCATCGCTGGCGATGGCGTGGGCGAGCGTCGCATCGACCGGCGGCAGCGGATTGCCAGAAACCGCATCGAACAGCTTGATGCCGTCCGCCGTCGCCACCTGCGCGACCGGGCGACCGGCAAGCATGACAAACGAGATGCTTTCGACCGGAGCCTTGGCCGATGCGAGCAACTGGGTCGGCGACACGAGATCGGGCGTAGCAGGAACGGCGACAACGCGCTCGCGGTCAACGAGATGCTCGCCGCGCACCTTTTCGATGGGTAGGAAACTCATCAGCACGCCGCTGGAAAACCAGATCAGGAGCTGCGCGCCGATAATGAGTGCCAGCCATTTATGGACACGGCTTGCAGCAAGGTGAAGGCGCGTCCGTTTTCCCATCAGAACCAGATTCTGACGCCTGCAACGACGCTGAGCGTATCCGGGCCATCGCCCGCAAGCCTTGCAAAACGGGCCGTATCGCCGGTTTTCCTGCGCCATTCGACACCGACGTAAGGCGCGAATTCTTGGCGAATCTCATAGCGTAGCCGCAGGCCCGCCTCGAAATCGGTCAGCCCCGAACCGACACCGATTGCCGGAATGTCCTGGAACGACAAATTTGCTTCGATGCGGGGCTGGAGGATCAGTTCCTGCGTCAGCCGGAGGTCATAGGAGCCTTCCGCGCGCGCGCGGACCTCGCCTTTGTTGGACAGAAAGGCTGCGGCATTGATTTTGAACCAGTAGGGCGCAAGCCCTTCGACACCTGCCACGGCGTAGGTGCGCGACGGGTCTGGCCGGATGTCGTGGCGAATACCTGCCTGCAAGTTCCAATAGGGCGCGATGGCGCGCGAATAGAGCGCCTGCAATTCGAGATCGTCGATGGTTTTGCCGAAAACCCCTTCGCCTTCAAACTTCACGCCGAACCGGTTGATATTGCCGCCGGTGAAGACTTCGCCCTCGAACCGGTAGCTTTCGTGGCCCTTGTGAAAGCCGACTTCGGCAAGATCGAGTATGACCAGCGAATAGCCCATGCCGCCGACCTCATAGGCCAGTTCCTTGCGGGACTGCGACATTACGTCCGCGCCATATATGGAATCGGCTACGTGATCGCCCGGCGGGGCCGGGGCGGGTGCGCTGCCGACTTCGCCGTCCTGCTCGGCATTCGGCATTGACCCCATATCGTGGCCCGCATGGGGATCGGCAGCGGGCGCGGGTGCATCTGTCTTGGGCGTGCAATGGCCCATTTTCGCGTGCTCAGGCGGGCAAGCGGGATCGACAGCCTGCGCGGGCGCGGTCGGGTTTTCTTCCATCCCACTCATATCGTGACCGGCATGAGGGTCGGCCTCGGCAGGCGGGGTTTTTGGCTTTTCCGGCTCGGCAGCCATGTCATGCTGCCCTTGATGCGCCTGCGCAAAGGCGGAACCCGGCAAAGCAAGACCGGCAGCAATGGCAAGAGCGAGCTTCATTCGCCGCTCTCCTCATGCCGCACGGTAACCACCCTGAACATGCCCGCGTGCATGTGCATCAGCATGTGGCAGTGAAAGGCCCAGTCGCCCATTGCGTCAGCCGTGAAATCGAAGGTCACTTTTGCGCCGGGCAGCACATTGATGACATTTTTGCGCGGATATTGGCCCTTTTGGCCGTTCACCACTTCGAAGAAATGGCCATGCAGATGAATTGGATGCGGCATCATCGTGTGGTTGATGAGGTTCACCCGCACCCGCTCATTGTGGCGGAAGGGCAGCGGTTCGGTCTTCTCCGAATATTTCACGCCGTCCATCGACCACATATAGCGTTCCATATTGGCGGTCAGATGGACGTCGATTTCGCGCGACGGCTTGCGCTGGTCAGGATTGGGTTCGAGCGCGCGGAGCTGGCTGAGCGTCAGCACGCGGTGCGGCACCTTTTCCAGGCCGGTTGGGCGCTCGGCATTGCGGTCCAGCGGAGTGGGCGCGAGGCTGGCGACACCCGGCCCCATCTTGACCTGCGGCGCGACCGAAGGATCGCGCATGTTCATGTCGCCATGATCCATCGCCGCCATATCATGCCCCATCGCGCTATGGTCCATTCCGGCCATGTCGCCCCCGCCATGATCCATGCCCATGTCCTTCATGGTGAGCAGCGGGCGTTCGCGTAGTGGCGGGATGGGAGCCGTCATCCCCATTTGCGGCGCAAGTGTCGCGCGGCATTGGCCCGAACGGTCGATGCTTTCTGCGATAAAGGCGTAGGGGATCGCTTCCTTGGGTTCGATAATCACGTCCCATGTCTCGGCGACGGCAATCTGGAACTCATCAGTCTCGACGGGTGTCAGTGGCAATCCGTCCGAGGCCACCACCCACATCGGCAGGCCGGGAATGCGAATGTTGAAATTGCTCATCGCTGCCGCATTGATGATCCGCAGCCGCACCCGCTCACCGGGTTGGAAAATACCTGTCCAGTTGCCCATGCTGTCATGGCCGTTGATCAGGTAATGGTAGTAAGCGCCGGTCACATCGGCGATATCAGTCGGGTCCATCAGCATCTGGCCCCACATCACTCGCTCGGACAGCGGCTGATCCTTGCCCTTCAGCAAACCCCCAAATGTCTGCTTCCGCTTGTTGAAATAGCCTGCCTTCTGCTTCTGTTTCTTGAAGTTGGTGTGGGCGTGCTGGAAACTCCAATCGGAAATCACCAGCACATGCTCGCGGTCATATTTGATCGGGTCTGCGCCCGCCGGATCGACGATCAATGCGCCATACATGCCCATTGCTTCCTGCATATGGCTGTGGCTGTGATACCAATAGGTGCCGTGCTGCCGCATCGGAAATTCGTAAGTGAAGCTCTCGCCGGGACCGATGCCGGGGAAGCTCACCCCCGGCACGCCGTCCATCTGGAAAGGCAACAGCATTCCGTGCCAGTGTACCGACGTGTCTTCGGATAATGTGTTGCGCACGACCAGCTTGATATTCTGCCCCTCGCGAAGCCGGATCAGCGGCGCGGGCAGCGTGCCATTGACGGTATAGGCATGGCCTGTTTTCTTGCCGAGGCGGAAGGCCGACTGGCCGACGCTTAGCTCAATTTCAGGGCCGTTGAGCGTCCCCGGCTGTCCGGCAACAGCGTGCAGCCCATGTGACCCGCTCTTCGCCCAAGCCGGGAACAGCTCGCCAAGCGCCATTGCGCTCCCGGCCATTGTCGCGCCCTTGAGCAGCGAGCGGCGATTCATGGGATTTTGCATCGGAAGCGATATGTCGGTTGCCATATCCTCTTTACGCACGCCTTGCCGCCACCCCTCAATCTTCTCCCAAGATTTCGCCCAACCGGCCCCGCGCACGATAGAGCCGGGTTTCGACGGCCTTTTCGCTGACCCCCAGAACCTCCGCCGCTTCGGCCTGGCTAAGTCCCTCGACCGTTCGCAGCACCAGCACCTCGCGCAAGCGGTGCGGCAAGCGGGCCATTGCTTGCATGACGTGCGCCAGCTCGGCTCGGTCGAACGCTTCTGCATCGGGCAAGGGCTGTTCGGCAGCCACGGCGAGGCCGTCCTCCATCGGGGCTGCCCGCGTGAAGAAGCTGCGCACCGCACGCCGCCGCGCCCAATCGCGGCATTTGTTGAGCGCAATGCGCGAAATCCATGTCTGAAAGGATCGCCCCGGATCGTAAGATTTGAGTGCCGCGAAAGCGGAAACGAAGCTCTCTTGCGTCAGGTCCAGCGCTTCATCGGCATCACCGATGGTGCTGCGGATCAGGCGATAGACCGGCAATTTATAGCGCGCCAGAAATTCGCGGAAGCTAGCCTCGTTTCCGCCGAGCGCAAGCGCCCTCAGCTCGGCATCGCTGCATTCGGAGAGATCGAGGCTCACTTACTCTGTGAAGGCTGGGCTTCGGCGGTTAGCGCCTTGACCACGGTCGCATCGAACATGCGCGCCTGTTCGGGATTGAGGACGGCGCGCATGGCAAAAAGATGCTCGAGCGTCTCTTTCTGGAGTTCGCCCATGACATGGTGGCTATGATCGACCGCCGCTGTCACTTGCGGGCCATAACCATGCTCGGCCTCAATGGCGCTCGCGAGCCTAGCGTTCGCAGCGCGCATTTCCAGTTCGAGCGCCTTGCGCCGGACGGCGAAGCGCGCCTCAATGGCTTCGATCTTGGCATGTTGCGCAGGATCGAGCTTCAACCGGCTGTGCAGCAGGGCATGGAGCTCGGTTTCGCTAGGGCGCGGCTGATCGGACACTGCCCGGCCGATGAAAACACCCGCCAACGCCGCCGCGAAAGCGACGACCGCAATCAGCGTAATCCGCTTCCAGCCTACCATTCAGCGCGGGTCCAGCAGCGTCGAAGGTGCCAGCACGCTGTTGCTGGCGAACGGGGATAGCGGGGGCGCAGCAACTGCGGGACTGCCCGATATGCTGCCAGCGGCGACGCCGGTGCCAAGCGACAGCAGCGCCGCCAGCGCGAGCAGGCGCGGCCCGGTCGCTTGTTCGCGGCGGCGGGTGGCGAGTGCAGCCAACACCGCATCATCCAGCGCGCCTAATGCGTCAGGCACGGGTGCATCGCGCAAATGGGGCAAAAGATCGTTCATAACCGCAACTCTCGACAAAGTTCTAAATCCTCATACGCATCGGATGATCTCACCCCTCATAACAGGCGAGGCGACATTGCGTGAGGGACGATTGCTGCCCGTGCGTATTTCCTCTGAAAGCTCACCACGGAGATACAAATGCTCAAGTTCCTTATTCCCGCTGTCGCCGCTGCGTCACTCGCAATCTTGCCGACGGCGGTGCTTGCTCATGTCAAGCTGACGGCTTCGACGCCCGCTGCGAATGCGACTGTTGCAAAGCCAAGCCGCATTGAACTCAAACTCAGCGAAAGGTTGATCGCACCGACGGTCAAGACCGAGGTTATCATGACCGGAATGCCCGGCATGAAAGATCACCCGCCCATGAAGATGGCGCATACGTCGCAGATGGGTAAGGATGGCAAGTCGATGACGCTTTTGCTCAAGAAGGCGCTGGTGCCGGGAAGCTATACCGTCAAATGGTCGGCAGCTGGCGCGGACAGCCACCGCATGGGCAGCGAGTTCAGCTTCAAGGTCAAGTAAGCGCTTATGCCCGAATGGGTCGGCATTTGCATCAGGTTCGCACAATTTGCGAGCCAGATGCTGCTTGTCGGCATCGCTGCCTTTCCGCTTTATGCCTTGCGGTCAAACGAACGGGCGGATGCAACAGTAAACCTGGCATTGGGCGCGCTCCTACCTATCCTTGCGGCCATCGCATTATGCGCCACAGTCGGCGGATTCATCGTGATGAGTGCCAACATGATGGGCGTGACGCTGGCTGAGATCGACGGAACGATGCTCCTGTCGATGGTGAGCGAGACCGACGCAGGCCGTGCCGCACTTGGGCGGCTGGCGGCATTGGTTACGGCCCTGTTGGTGCTTGCCTGGCGCACCGACCGGACAGGTTTTCGGCTGTGCGCCGTCGCGGTACTTGGCGCAGTGTCGCTTTCAACGCTTGTCTGGTCGGGCCATGCCGCTGCGACGGAGGGCGTGGCCGGAACGGTGCATCGCGTTTCGGATACCGTCCATATGCTGTCTGCCGCGATCTGGCTGGGAGCAATCCTGTGCTTCCTGTGGCTGTTGCGGTCATCGGACGGTGCAGCATCGTCCGGCAGACCGGCAATTGCGGCGCGCGCACTTGCGCAGTTCGGGCGTATTGGAACCGCTTGCGTTGCGCTGATTATCGCCACCGGAATCGTCAACGGTCAGATGATCGTCGGCTGGAATGGGATCGGCGACAGCCTTGCGGGGCCATATGGCCAGCTTCTGTTTGCCAAGCTGGCTGCGTTCGTCGCGATGCTCGCACTGGCGGCGCTCAACCGGTGGCGCTTGACCCCGGCACTCGCAAACGCCCGGCAAACCGGCGAACCCCGCGCCGAACTTATGGCGATGCGTCGTAGCGTCGTTGTCGAAGCGGCAACGGCGGCGGCCATAATCGCGCTCGTCGCATGGTTGGGAACTTTGGACCCGCTTGCTTAGAACCGCGCTTACGTCTTAGCTCACTTCATCCGCGTCAGCTTCAAACGCCCGCTTGCCCTTGCGCTTCCACAGCATCAGCGCCTGGTCGCGTTCATCGCCCCGCAGCTTGGTGGCGACGGTGAGGAACGCGCCGTAGAGCGTGGCGCGATCATCGTTGGTGAGTTCGACCAGATCGGCCTTCACGACAAGGCCGCCCAGTTCGATCAACTGCCGCGTCCGCTCGCGCCGTTTGACCTGCCATTCGCGCATGTCGGTGCGGGCCTTTCGCGCTTCAAGCCGATGCCGCGCCGCTGTCAGTCGCCTGAGCGCCTTCGGACAAGCGTTCAGTTCGCGTTCCACGCTTGCGCGCTGTGCCTTGAAAGAAAGCCGCGCCGCGTTTGCGCCAGCTCTCCTTTCGTGCGCCGTCGTTGGTTTCCTTGATTTCAAGCAACGCGCCCGCGAGCGTTTCCGCGTCCCGCGCATCCGCGCCGGTGGCGATGACCAGCTCGCCAAGCTGTTGGACGCGGCGCTCTTTCAGTTGCTTCGCTTTGTCGGCGAGCACCTTCAGTTCCGAATCGATGTCTATGGGTTTGCGCATCTATTGTCTCCATCGAGTGGTGATGCGCCGAATATAAAGCTGTGCTTTGCGCTTTGCAGTAATGGCGTTGGGACAGTCTGAAACCACCTAGTCCCGAACAGGATTTTATCATGGGAGGGCGCGCTTATACGTCGTGCCGACGTGCGCTTGGTGGCGTAGA
Organism: Sphingomonadaceae bacterium; assembly: GCA_020847445.1. GTDB lineage: Bacteria > Pseudomonadota > Alphaproteobacteria > Sphingomonadales > Sphingomonadaceae > Sphingorhabdus_B. The sequence goes on from JADLBY010000119.1 coordinate 21,278, forward strand.
TGGATTGCCGTCATGGCGATCTTCCACCTCTCGGTCAAAGTCATCAGCCGCGCGAGCGGGCGCAGTGCGGTGGCGGCGGCAGCCTATCGCGGAGCCGAACGGCTGCACGATGAGCGTCTCGACCGCGACCATGACTTCACCAACAAGGATGGCGTCGTCCATTCCGAAGTTATGCTGCCCGAGGGCGCGCCGCCCGAGTTCGCTGATCGCGAAAAGCTCTGGAACGCGGTCGAGGCTGCGGAGAAGCGCAAAGACGCGCAGCTTGCGCGCGAGGTCGAGTTCGCGATTCCGCGCGAGTTGAACAAGCAGCAGGGGATCGAACTGGCGCGCGATTTTGCCCAAGCCGAGTTCGTTGAAAAGGGCATGATCGCCGATCTCAATGTCCATTGGGATATAGGCGCGGACGGTGAGCCGAAGCCCCATGCGCATGTCATGCTGACCATGCGCGAAGTGAAGGGCGATGGCTTCGGCGCGAAAGTGCGCGACTGGAACAAGGCCGAACTGGTCGAGCAGTGGCGCGAGCGCTGGGCAAGCCACGTCAACGAACGGCTTGCCGAACTCGATATCGACGCGCGGATCGATCACCGCAGTCTGGAAGCGCAAGGTATTGCGCTGGAGCCGCAGGACAAGATCGGTCCCGCCGCCTCACGCATCGGCATTCGCGGCCTTGAAGCCGAACGGATCGAAGAACACCGCGCCATAGCGCAGCGCAACGGCGAGCGGATCATCGCCAATCCGAATGTCGCGCTCGACGCAATCACGCACCAGCAAGCTACCTTCACGAGCCGCGACCTTGCCATGTTCGTGCATCGGCACAGCGACGGGAAAGAGCAATTCGATCTGGCGATTAGTGCAGTGCGCGGATCGCCAGATTTGATTGCTCTGGGTCAGGACGGACGCGGCAACGACCGCTTCACATCGCGCCAGATGATCGATACCGAGCAGCGCTTGCAGCAGGCGTCGCAGTTGATGGCGGAGCGCGAGCGGCACCGCGTCAATGGACACGACCGCGAGGCTGCTTTGGCGCGCGCCGAGGAACGCAGCTTGGTGCTTTCGGGCGAACAGCGCGCAGCGTTCGAGCATGTCACCGATGCGCGCGGCCTCAGCATCGTCGTTGGCTATGCCGGGACCGGCAAGAGCGCGATGCTTGGCGTTGCGCGCGAGGCTTGGGAGAGCGCTGGCTACACTGTTCGCGGCGCGGCGCTGTCAGGCGTTGCCGCCGAGGGATTGGAGCAAGGTTCGGGCATTGCCTCGCGCACCATCGCAAGCCTTGAACATCAGTGGGGTCATGGCCGCGAGCAACTGACTTCGCGCGATGTGCTGGTAATCGACGAAGCGGGTATGGTCGGCACGCGCCAGATGGAGCGCGTGCTGTCTCGCGCCGCCGATGCCGGAGCAAAAGTCGTTCTGGTTGGCGACCCGCAACAGTTACAGGCCATCGAAGCAGGCGCGGCTTTCCGAGCGATCCACGAACGGCATGGTGGCGTCGAAATCAGCGAGGTCCGCCGCCAGCATGACGGCTGGCAGCAGGACGCCACTCGGCGCCTTGCCACCGGGCGCACGGGGCTTGCGATTCAGGCTTACGGTGAACGCGGCATGGTCCATTCAGCCGAAACGCGCGAGGCTGCGCGTAGTGAGCTGATCGACCGTTGGGATCGTGACCGGCAGGCGCGCCCGGACGACACCCGCATCATCCTCACCCACACCAATGACGAGGTGCGCGACTTGAATGAAGCGGCGCGCGGGCGGATGCGCGAGGCCGGTGCGCTTGGCGATGACGCGACCGTCAAAGCCGAGCGTGGCGAGCGGCGGTTCGCCAGTGGCGACCGCATCATGTTCCTGCGCAATGAGCGCAGCTTGGGCGTGAAAAACGGGACGTTGGGAACCATCGAGCAGGCGTCGCCGCAGCGGATGGCAGTGCGCACCGACGATGGCCGCAGCGTCGCCTTCGATACAAAGGACTATTCCCATATCGACCACGGCTACGCCGCCACGATCCACAAGGCGCAGGGTATGACGGTGGACCGCGCACACGTCCTCGCCACGCCCGGCATGGACAGCCATTCCGCCTATGTCGCTTTGTCGCGTCACCGCGACAGCGTGGACCTCCACTATGGCCGCGATGACTTCGCGGACCAGTCGAAACTTGTCCGCACATTGAGCCGCGAACGCGGCAAGGACATGGCGAGCGATTACGAACCGGCGAGAGACTTTGCCGAGCGGCGCGGGATCACCTTCCGCGAGCGCGTCGCCGAGATCGTCCGAAGGATCGTGCCGGAGAAGGCACGGAGCATTTTTGCCAACTTCCGCCCAGCACCCGAAGCGCAGCGCGACATTGCGACCGAACAGAAGCCAAAGGCTGACCCGCTCGACATGCAGCGCAACGTCGAACGCTACGCCCGTGCCATTGAGGACATCGGGCGAACGCAGGCCAAAGGCTTAAACGCCATGCCGCACCAGATTGCCGCGCGCGATAAAGCCCATACCGCCCTCAATAACTTGAAGGCCAACGCAGGTCGAGACTTAGCATCTGCCTTCCGGCAGGAACCGGAACTTGTCGGCCAAGCCGCCAGCGGACGCACCGCCAATGCCATCCGCGCCATGCAGCTCGAAGCCGAAATCCGCACCAACCCGCAAATGCGCGCCGACCGCTTTGTGAGCGACTGGCAGCGACTCAACCACCAGCGCGAGCTGTCTTTCCGCACCGGAGACTATCGTCGCGCCGACGCCACCACGGCTAGCATGGGGGCAATGGCAAAAGGGCTGGAGCGCGACCCGCAAGTCGATTCGCTTCTGCGAAACCGCAAGGTCGAGCTTGGCATCCACGCCAGCGCAACGGGCGGCATCGCCCGCCAGCTCAACGATTACCTCGGCCTCGGTCGCGCCCGCGACTTGGGCATCAGTATGTAAAGGAGAAGAACGATGGAACCAGACGTGATTGCCGCGAAGCCGCCGGAGATCGAAAGCAACGATCCTGCCAGCAAGGAATTCCGAAAGCTCAAACGCGAAGTCGGCTTGTTGCGGATTGCGGTCGAGAAGCTCGCCGATGAACCGGCGAGCATCGTCATTCCCGACTATACCGAGACTTTGGAAGGCATTTCCGAGCAGATGCAGGCTACCGCCGATCAGCTCGCCAAATGGGCTGAGAAGCCCGCTTTGCGGCTGACGCCCCAAGCCTTGAGCGATGCCATCGTCAAGGCTGGCACCGACGCACGAGCGGACGACCATTCGGCGCTCGCAAAAGCGACCAGCACCATGCGGGAAACGGAGCGCCGAATCGCCGACGTGGTTGTATCGGCCCGAACCGCCGAAGAGCAGCGCACTTGGCTATGGCGGGCCGGGTTGATCGGTGCAGTCGTTGGCTCTTTCGTCGCCATCGCCCTGCCGGTCTTCGCCATAACCGCTGCGCCAGAAAGCTGGCATTGGCCTGAAAAGCGCGCGACGAGCATTTTGGGCGGCGATATGTGGTTTGCGGGCGAGCGCTTGCAGGCCCGCGCCGACCAAGATCGCTGGCTGTTACGATCAGACTTCGAGCGCATGACCGAAAGCAGCCGCGAGCGTATTGCCAATTGCCTGAACGCGGCGGCCAAGGCTCAGCGGCCCACGAAATGCGAAGTAACCTTGAAGCCGCCGACTCCGGAGGCCCGGTAGCGGGTGTTTACAGGGCCGGTGCAGCGCGAGTTGGCGGCCACCGTCGTTCGTTTCCGTGCAACCCGTTTTCATTCACCCTTTCCTGACCGCGCGCGGTCGAGCGTCAATGTCCGGCCCGCGCCGGTGCGCCAGCGCACCCGTGTAGGACATGACGCCCGACCTTGATCGCGCGGCTTTGCGGAGGGTGGCAACGAGCCACACGGACACGAAAGGATTTCATCATGGCACGCACAACTTCAACCGCAGCAACAGCCGAACCCAAGACCCCGGCCTTCCAAGCCTGGCATGTCACCAACAAGGGCGACGACAGTTTCTGGACCAAGGTTGGAGCCGCATGGCCCCACCGCGACGGCAAGGGGCTGTCGCTCATCCTCTCGGTCATCCCGATCAGCGGCCAGATCGTCCTGCGCGAACCGCAGCCCCGGCAGTGAAGGCCAATCGGGGCGCGTCAAACGCGCCCCGAATCCTGTTGCTTCACTGCGCTGGGGCGTTCATCGACAGTCCGAGGCGATGTCATCGCGCCCCGAATTGCTCCACCAAATCCCGATCAAAATGTGGGAACGATTGTGGGATAAAATTTCAAAAAATCGCATTTTATTGTGTAAAAACAACAAGATAAAACGCTTGACTGGTGACCCCTACGGGCACCCGGCAACCGTGGCAAGGTACTGATTTTAAGGCAGTATTTGCGTTGAGTGGGTCGCTGATACCATCGGAAGTGCCATCTGTCCATAGAGATATTATGAGCCGGAGTGGCACTGCCTGGTTTCGTCACGGCTGTCGGTTCCGCACCCTGATCGTGCATCGCACTGGCTGCTTGGCCACTGTGGCCTGCTGCTCGCAAGCATCGATGGCCTCACGGTTGTCCCGGCGTATATCGGCGGCATCGGATATGGCTTGCCATGCCTCCGGGCTATCGGCCCGCATCATCCGGGTTCCAGCTTCCCATAGCGTAGGCTCGCGCACGGTGCGCGCGGCGATGCGTTCGGGCAGATGCCAGTTTGTTGGAAGTATGCGCGCGACAAAGCCGGGTAGCACCGCCCATAGAAGGCATCCCGCGAGCAAGCCGCCGCCTGCCGCCCATTTGAGGCGGAGGCGCTGCTCGTTGAAGCTGGCCACGTCTCCGGCCAAGGCTCGCAAGCTGCGGGCTGACTCGACGTATTGCTGCTTTGCATCGGCAAGGGCGACGTGGTCCTCGCGCCGTGCTTTCGCGGCGGCGGCCTGTATCCGTGCCGCCATATCCTCTGGGGTCATCTGCATGGCGGGATGCTCATCGATGGCGACCAGCCGCTTCGCCATCTCGCCAAGGGTGTTGCTGTAATCGGGAATGTCGATTTCCGCCTTCTCGGTCGCCAGATTCTGGACCGCGCGGCGGACCAGCGCCATTTCGCCTTCAAGCCGTGCGAACGCCTGTGTCGCCGGATCGGGTTCCTGTTCGGAATCCAAGGGCAGTGATCTGTCTTCCATATTTTTTTCCTATCTGCTCATGCCAAGGTTGCGCCCGTGATCGAACGGCACGGAATCCGCGAGATCGCGAGCAAGGCTGCGGCCCATTTCCATGTCGATGCCGAGTTCACGGGTGCGCCCGCGCAGGACCGATTCCATCTGCGCATCGCGTTCGAGGCCTTTCGCCATGCCGTGCATTTCCTGCGCGACACGCTTCGCACCTCGGAAGTCGCCGTCGCGCTGCAAGTCCTCGCGGTGACGCTGGAGCTGCTGCCAGCCTTCAACGAACCTGTCGGCGCGCTGGAAAGGATCGGCGCGGATTTCCGCTTCAAGCTGCATCGCGCGCATGGCGGCCTGGCCGCGCCCTTCGGCGGCCTCGTGGACAAGCTCCGGCTGGCGCTGGAGCGCCGCGCCGAGATCGGTTGAGGCATTGGGCCGGATCGCGTCCAGCGCCTCTCTTGCCTTATCCATCGCGGCGCGCTGGTGGGGCAATACTGGCAAGCCCTGTCCGTGCATCCGCTCGATGTCGGCGGCGGCGCGGGCAAAGCGCTCTACGGCGCGGCGCGGATCGGGCGCGCGGGCTTGGCGGACAAGCGCCTGTTCCTTCTCTCCTTCTGGCCCGTGGGGTTGCGGACGGAAGTTGGCGAACATGCCCGGTTCGCGCTCGGGGGCTTGCGCTTTGGGCCGGAACCCATCGAACATTCCGCGCGCGCGTTCGGGAATCTTCTGGATGATTTCCGCTATACACTCGCGGAAGGTGATGCCGCGCCGTTCGGCGAACTGCTGCGCTGGGTCGTGGCGCTCGTAATCGCTCGCCATGTCCTTGGCCCGCTCGCGGGACAGGGTGTGAACGAGTTGCGACTGATCCCGGAAATCGTCGCGGCCATAATGAACAGCCAAGCCGTCCCGGTGCCGCGACATACCGACATAGGCACCGTGGCGGTCCATGCCGGGTGTCACCAGCACATGGGCGCGGTCCACGGTCATGCCCTGGGCCTTGTGGATCGTGGCGGCATAACCGTGATCCACATGGGCATAGTGCTTGGTGTCGAACGCCACTGATCGCCCATCATCGGTGCGGACAGCGATATGCTCCGGGCTGACCTTTTCGACCGTGCCGAGCGTGCCGTTCTTCACGTCCAGGCTGCGCTCGTTGCGCAAGAACATGATGCGGTCGCCGCTGGCGAAGGCGCGCGCGCCGCGCTCGGTTTTCACCAACACATCGCTGCCCAACTCATTACTGGCGCGCATCCGCCCGCGCGCAGCTTCATTGAGTTCGCGCACTTGGTCATTGGTATGGGTGAGGATGATGCGGGTCTGATCCGGCGCGGCGATGCGCTCGCGATCCCAACGCTCGACAAGTTCGCTGCGCGCTGCCTCGCGCGTCTCGGCAGCATGGACCATGCCACGCTCGGTATAGGCATGGATGGCTTCGCCGGTGCGGCCCGTGGCGAGCTGGCGAGTAGCATCCTGCTGCCACCCCTCATGCTGGCGGCGGACCTGTGTGATCTCGACCCCGCCAAGCCGTTCGTGGATCGCCCGGAACGCCGCGCCCGCCTCAATCGCCTGCAACTGCTGCGGGTCGCCGACCAGCACGACTTTCGCGCCCGCGTCGGCGGCATGGGACAGCACGCGCTCCATCTGGCGCGTGCCGACCATGCCTGCCTCGTCGATCACCAGCACGTCGCGGGCGGTGAGCATATCACGCCCCTGCGCCCAGCCATGTTCCATGCTCGCGATGGTGCGCGACGCGATGCCCGAACCATTCTCAAGCCCTTCGGCGGCGATGCCGGACAACGCCGCGCCGCGCACCGTGAAGCCCGCGCCTTCCCATGCCTCACGCGCAACGCCAAGCATCGCGCTCTTGCCCGTTCCGGCGTAACCCACCACCACGCCAAGCCCGCGCCCATCGGTCACATGCTCGAACGCCGCGCGCTGCTCGCCGGTCATCACCAGCCCGCGCGTTTCCGCGCGCGCCAGCGCTCCTTCCCGGCCATGGTTTTCGACCCGGTGCCGTTCGCGCTCGGCCATCAATTCCGAAGCGCGTTGCAACCGCTGCTCGGTCTCGATCATCTCGCGGCTGGTAAACCGATCTTCGCCGCGTCCGTCCTTGCCCAGCGCAAGCAGGTCGGGCGAGCCGCACACCGCGCTCATCGCATGGTCGAACTGCTCTTTCCCGTCCGTATGGCTATGCACAAACATTGCCATGTCGCGGCGCGTGAACGTGGCTTGGCTATGAGTGATCGCGTCCAGGGCGATACGCGGTTCCGCGATGATCCGTTCGCCGTTCCGCTGGGCGATGGCGCGGTGATCTTCGATGCGCTCGGATTCCAGCCCGCGCTCGCCCATACGCGACGCGGCGGGACCGATCTTGTCCTGCGGCTCAAGCTCGATGCCTTGCGCCTGCAAACTGCGGTGATCAACGCGCGCGTCGATGTCGAGTGATGCCAGCCGTTCATTGACATGATCGGCCCAGCGTTCGCGCCATTGCTCGACAAGCTCGGTCCTGTTCCAGTCGCGCACCTTCGCGCCGAAACCTTCCTCGCCGACTTCGCGCATGGTCAGCATGACATGGGCGTGCGGCTTCGCCATGCCGTCCGCGCCGATGTCCCAATGCACATTGAGGTCGGCGATCATGCCGCGCGCGACAAATTCGGCTTCGACGAACTCGCGCGCCAGCACGATGCCCTGCTGCTTGGTCAGCTCGCGCGGGATGGCGAACTCGACCTCGCGCGCGAGCTGCGCATCCTTGCGCACCTCCGCCGCTTCGACCGCGTTCCACAGCTTTTCGCGGTCGCCAAGATGCTCCGGGGCGTTCTCCGGCAGCATGACTTCGCTATGCACGACGCCCGATTTGCTCGTGAAATCGTGATCGCGATCCAACCGTTCGTCATGCAGCCGGTCAGCCGAGCGATAAGCCGCCGCCGCAACGGCGCTGCGTCCGCTGGCGCGGCTGATGACTTTGGCCGAGAGGTGAAAGATTGCCATGACGGCAATCCATCTACACTACAACGGGCACGTCGGAACGACGTATAAGCGCGCCCTCCCATGATAAAATCCTGCTCGGGACTATCCGGTTCCAGACTGTCCCGACGACTTTACAGCATTAGGCGCAGAACACTATTATCATGGGCGCATCAACTCTCAATGGAGACTTATGATGCGTAAACCCAGAGACTTTGATTCGGAACTGAAGGCGCTGGCCGACAAGGCAAAGCAACTGAAGGAACGCCGCGTCCAGCAACTTGGCGAACTGGTGATTACCACCGGGGCAGATGCTGCCGACGCGGAAACGCTGGCCGGTGCGCTGCTCGTCATCGCCGATACCACTGACGCCGGAAAGAAGGAGGCGTGGCGCAAACGCGGGGCTGCATTCTTTCAAAGCAAGGCGCGCAAACGTGGAGACGGAACTCAAGGCCAACCGGATGGCACTCTCCCGCTTGACGGCGGCGCGGCACCGGCTTGAAGCAGCAATGGCCCGCACCGACATGCGCGAATGGCAGATCAAACGCCGCGAACGAACACGGCAACTGATCGAACTCGGCGGCCTGGTCATAAAGGCCGGGCTCGTCGAACTAGCCGACGATGATCGCGCTACTCTCTATGGTGCGTTCCTCGCCGTTGCCGCCAAGTTGCGCAGCGAAGAACGCGACAGCGCGCTTGCCCTATGGAAGCGCAAAGGGAAACGGGCGTTTGAAAGCGACGTGGAGCAAAGCTGATCCTTGTTCACTTCCCATAATTCAAAAATAGTTTCGCACGGGTGATCCGATTTCCGTTCCAATGACGCCTTTACCCTTTGAGCCCGTCTGTGCGGGCGTTTTCGAGCAAAGGGGATTGGCGATGGCACGGATTTCGGCGCTACGGTTGACAGCAGCAACACTGGCGCTGGCGGCGGCGGGAACCAGCAACACGGCCTGGGCCGATTGTGCAACGACGACGGCGGGCGATGGCATAGTGACGCTGGCTTGCGGCAATACGATCACATCGTCCACCATCAACCGCAGCGGCAACAATCCGTCGACCATCGCGAATTACCAGGCAATCGAGGCCCCGCTCAACGTGACCATCGGCAGCGGCATCACGATCACCGGCTGGGGATTGATCGTCTACAACGGGACGCAGCCCGCGAGTACGACGTCTAGGCCGCTCAACGTGATCAACAATGGCTCGATCAGCCATACGGTTGGCTGGGACGATCCCAGCGAGAGCGACGGCTTGAACGTCGGCACCAACAGTGGTCCGATTCGCTATTCGGGTAACGGCAGCGTCACCACCAACGGCACCGCCAACGCAACCGGGAATTTCGTCGGCTCCACCGCGCTCGCGCTCTACGCATCGGGTCTGGGGAATTCGGTCACCTTCGGGTCGCTGGCGGTTCCGGTCAGCGCAACGTTCAGCGGCGAAAGCGGCATCCACATGGTCGCGGAAAACAGCAGTCTCGATGCTTGGTTCGCGGGCGGCACGATCACCGCGACACGGCGCGACTTCGGTGTGAGCGCGCTCAGCATCCAGGCCGCGGACACAATGAACCTGACGATGACCGGCGGAACGGTGGTGACCGGAGGGATCGACGTTTCGCTGACCGCCGGCCCGGGCCACAGCGCCTCGTCGGCGCTGACGGTCACCACTGATGCCCAGGTGACCAACAGCTACGTCGCCGGCGCGGGCCTGACCGCCTCCAGCCGCGAAGCCGGCGCCAATGTGACGCTGACCAACGGTGCATTGTTCAACGTTGCCAACATCGGCGTGCTGCTTTCGCCAATTGGCGGTGCGGCGCGCTTCACCACGGCCGCGGGGACCACGATCAACCAGACCGGCACCACCGGCGCGGTGCGGACCGGACTGTGGTTCTCACCCACCGGCACAGGATCGCTCACCGCCGATCTTTCCGGCGCGATCAACGCGAGCGGCACGGGGATGCTGCTGCAACCGGCCAATGGCAATGCCAGTGTGACCATCCGCAGCGGCGGCAGCGTCAGTGGCGGAACGGCGGGCATCCAGGTGCTGCAGAACGCCGGGGCTACCGGGACGGTGACCATCGCCAATGCCGGAACGCTCAGCGGCGCCACTGCCGCCATCAACGGAACACCTGCCGGAACCGCCTTCACCCTGACCAATAGCGGCACGATGAGCGGGACGGTGAATGTCAGCGGCGCGGCGGTCAGCGGATCGCTGTTCACCAACAGCGGGACATGGAACGCGGGAACGGGCAATTCGGCGTTTTCCGGCAGCATGATCAACAGCGGCACGCTCAACATGGCGGACGGCGCGGCCAATACGCTGACGGTCAGCGGCAATCTGGTGCTGAATGCGGGGAGCGTGCTGCGCCTCGATGTCGGCAGCACCAATGCGGCGACCGACAAGGTGCTGGTCACCGGCACGGCGAGTCTGGCGGGCGGGGTTTCTGCGCTGCCGACCAGCGGCAATTTCACGCCCGGCACCTATACGATCCTCACCGCCAATGGCGGGGTGAGCGGCACGTTCAGTCCGCTGACCACCCAGCCGAACGCACAGGCGCGGCTGACCTATGATGCCAATAACGTGTTCCTGGTGCTCGATTCGACAACCGGTTTTACCGCGTCATCTTCGACCAGCGAACGGGTCATGCTCAATGCGGCGACGGTTACAACAAATACCGCCAACGCCTACTCCACCCGGATCATCGGCCGGATTGAGGGTGGAACCCCGCTTTACAATCAAACGTTCGCCGCAGCCTTTGCCGATACCTCGGTGCAGAACGGAGTGACTGCAGCGCGCACCGCGATCACTGCCGCAGGCGGTCCGGGAATCATCATCGGTGCGCCGGTGCGAACCGCCTCAACCACATCGAGCGTGACGACCACCGGCACCACGACCTATTCGCTTGCGGGAATGGCTGCGGTCACGACGGCGGAAGTCTTGGTTGGCCCCAACAGCACTACTACTGGTCAACGCACGGTCTGCACCGGGATCAGTACGCTGCCCGGAACAACCCTGCCGACTTGCGGCACCGGGAGCCCGATAAACACCACCGTCGTTTCTGGCCAGATAAACACCAACACCAATGTTGAAACGACCTATACTATCGACCAATCGCGCACCGACACCACCACCACCACTCTGAACGAAACCTACGAGCTGAACGGCCAGGTGGTTGCGGTCGGCACGGTTCATGCCGAGGTGCAATCGGGGTTGTTCGACCTGTCCGGGCGGCTGCTGGGCCGTCTGGCGCAGGTCGAGCCGGGCCGGGCGGGCTGGGCTGATGCTTACCGCTTCCGCGTCAGCCAGGGCGGGCAGCGTGATGCCTGGGGGCTTGCGGGCGGGATCAGCCTGCCCTTGGGCGAGCGGCTGACGCTGGCCGCTGGGATCGGCCATGGTAATCTCGACATCGCCGTCCCCGGCGCGGCGGAAAGCGGCACGGTGAAACTGACCGAACTGGGCGCAGCGCTGCGCTTCGATTCCGGGGGCTTCGGGGCCTCGCTTGCCGTGGTCCACGGCTTCGGCGATGCCGGGACCAGCCGTGCGGCCTATGGTAAGTCCGACGCGCGCTACGATGTGCGGATGACCGGCGCGGCTCTCGAGATGGGCCAGACCTTCGATCTGGGCGGTGTGACCCTGCGCCCGGTGGCGGGGATTGACTGGGTGCGGATCAGCACCGATGGCTTCACCGAAACCGACACGCTGGGTCTCGTCGTCGGCAAGCAGACGCATGAGCGGGCGCGCGCATCGGCGGGCCTGACGCTGGCACGCGATTTTGGCCCGGTCATGCTGGCGGTGAGCGGGCGCTATCTGGCTATCCTTTCGGGTGGGGAACGCAATGTCCCCGTCGCCTTCGCGCTCGCTTCAGCCCGCTCGCTCACCATGACCGGCCCCAGTGAACCCGACACCGCGATGCTGGGCGCACGGGCGATCCTGCCGCTGGGCAAGGGCGTGAAGCTGAGCCTAGCCTACGACGGAAAGCTTGGCAGCGGATACACCGCGCACAGCGGCAATCTGGGTCTGAGCGTCGCGTTCTGAGCGAGGCTTGTCGGTGTTCTCAAACGACGGAGGGTGAAATGTTCGACCAAAAGACCACTGTGGAAACAGAATGCGAAGCGGCGGAGCATGAAACGCCGATGGCGGGTCCTGGCTATTGCATCCGTTGTCAGAGCGAAGGTAGCCCGCACCCTTGCGGTGCATTTGTCGGCACCGGCACCATCTGCCAGCGCAACTGGTGCGCGCATAACTGGGCGGACCACGCGTGATGCGCGGGGCCACGGGCAGCCTCAGGGTGGTGTTCTGAGCATGGCAGGCTAGGGTGCGAGCATGTCGATTGAGTCCGTAGCCCTGCGCGTGGTTGAGGAGGCGCTAGCCTTCGACGATGGGCCTGCGCGCTCGGATTTCGTCGCGCGGGCCTGTGCGGGCCAGGCGGAACTGCTGGCGCGCGTCACCCAATTGCTGGCGCATGAAGATACTGGCTTTCGCCTCACGCCGACCGAAAGCTTCGTCCACCCCATTGGTGTGATCGAGGCGATCCCCGACCGGATCGGGCCATACAAGGTGACCGCCGAGATCGCGCGCGGCGGGATGGGGGCGGTGGTGCGGGCCGAACGCGATGATGGCGTGTTCGACCAGCAGGTAGCGATCAAGCTGATCCGGGGCGATCTGGCAAGCGAGCGGGCCAAAGCGCGCTTTGCCGAGGAGCGGCGTATCCTTGCACGCCTGCGCCATCCGGGGATCGTGCGCATCCTCGATGGCGGCGATGCCGAGGGCCGCCCCTGGCTGGCGATGGACTATGTCGAAGGCCTGCCTGTCACCGAGGTGCTGCGTAAAGCCGGGGCGGGCCGGCCAGCGCGGCTCGATGCATTCGAGGCGGTCTGCGAGGCAGTCGCCTTTGCCCATCGCAGTCTGGTGATCCATGCCGACATCAAGCCGTCGAACGTGCTGATGAGTACGGACGGCGCGGTGCATCTGCTTGATTTCGGAATCGCCCGGCTGATCTCGGCGATTGATGCCGATGAAACCGGCGACCCCTATCCGCTGACCAAGGGCTACGCCGCACCGGAACGCGCGGTGGGTATGGCGCCGACTATCGCCAGCGACGTGTTCAGCCTGGGCGTGTTGCTGCTGGGGATGCTCGGTTGCAAGGTGCCAGGAGAGGACGGCGATTTCATTCCCGGCACGCGCCTGCCGGTGGGGCAGCTTGACGGCGATCCTGGCGCGATTGCCGCGCGCGCGCTGGCCGAGAAGCCCGAGGACCGTTATCCCGATGTTGCGGCACTGCTTTCCGACATCCGCCGCATGCGCGCCTTCGTGCCGGTTACGGCGCGGGGAGATGCGGGCTGGCGCTATGTCGCGTGGCGCTTTGTGCAGCGGCATCGCAAGGGGCTGGCGCTGGCGTCGGCGGTCGCGCTGGTTCTGATCGCGACCAGCGTGGTCAGCACGGTTCAGTATTTCCGGGCGGAGCAGCAACGCTCGGTGGCTGACGCGCGCTTCATGCAACTGCGCGACCTCGCCCGGTACATATTGTTCGAGCATTATGACCGGCTGGCGGATGCCCCCGGCACCGTGGCGGCACGCGCACAGCTTGCCGAGGTGGCAGGGCGTTATCTGGATCGCCTGCGCGCGGCACCCGATGCGCCCGCCGACCTCCGGCTCGACACGGCGCGTGGGTATCGGCGGCTGGCGACGATCCTGGGGCTGTCGGGCACGGCCAATCTCGGGCGGCCCGGCGATGCGGCGAAGGCGTTGGGACGGGCAGAGGCTCTGCTGGCACCACTGGCGCGCGAGAAGCCCGATGACGCAGGCGTGCTGATCGAACAGGGCTGGGTGGCACTCTCCCGCTGGACAATGGCATCCGACCCGCGCGGAGCGGCCTTTACCCAGCAGGCGCAAGGATATTTTTCGCGGGCGCTGGCTGTGCAGCCGGACAATTCCGAAGCTTTGCTCGGGGCATTGACCACGGATCGCGCCCGCACCTTCGATCTGGAAAAGCAGGACAGGCACGCGCAATCGCTCGCTCTCGCCCGGCAGACGCTTGCCCGGCTTCGCGTCAGCCGCTTTCCACCGGAACTGGCCACCGACGCGAGGACGCTTGAGGTTTCACTGCTCAACCGGATCGGCGATGCGACTTATTATGGCGGTGATATTGCGGGCGCACTGGCTCCCTATCGCGAAGCAGAGGGCCTGATCCTCGCCGAACTGGCCAAGGGCCCTTCGACGCGCTGGGAGGAGCGGCTGGGCGAGGCGCGCTACAACGTTGCCAGCACGCTTGCCGACATGGGCGGGCACAATGCCGAGGCCCTGGCGGAGGTGGATCGCGGCGTCACGGAGATGGAGCGGGCACGGTCCTTCGGGCCGGACGCGGCGATCGAGATGCGGCTGATCATCCTGCTGGGGCAGAAATCACTCATTCTGTCGGCAATGGGCCGCGAGCGGGAGGCCGCCGAGGTTTCCATACGGAAAACGTCAATTTCCGAGGCCCGTCTTGCCGCCGCCCCAGGCGACGTGACCCGGCGACGCGATCTTGTCGTCGGTTTGGCCGCACACGCCGATCTTCTGGCGAAAGCGGGGGACCGCACGGCCGCCTGTCGCGCCGCGCGGAGGGGCGCCGAATTGTTGGGCGAATTGCGTGGTTCGGGCGATCTTTCGGAACGGGACGTTCGCACCGAGATACCCAAGCTTGCCGCCGCAGCGGAGCGGCATTGCAATTAAGGGTCAGTCCTTGCCTGCCTCCAGTTCGCTGGCCAGCCAGAGGCGCGCGGTTTTCCAGCGGCGTTTGACCGTGGCTTCGGAGCTTTCCAGAACTTCGGCGATCTCTCCGGGTTTAAGGCCGACGAAAAAGCGCATCTCGACGATCCGGGCGAGATCCGGCGCTATCGTTTCCAGCTTTTTAAGCGCGGCGTCGAGAAATTCGATATCGATCTGGTCTTCCGAATTCTCGTCGGCGATGAAGATGTCGGGAGCCTGCCGTTTGGCGGCCTTGCGGCTGCGCACCGCATCAAGCATCGCCTGGCGCATGATCCGTGCGCCGGTGGCGAAAAAATGCTGCCGGTCGTTCCAGCTCATCCGCTCCAGCCGCATGATGCGAAGCGACGCCTCGTTGACCAGATCGGTTGGCTGAAAGGTGAGCGACGGCGCATCGCGCCGCAGCATGCGCGCGGCAGCCGCCCGCAGTTCATCGTAAAGCTCGCTCAGCAGGCGATCGCGCTCTCCGGAAGATGAACTGGCGGCTGAATCCAAGGTATCGTCCCTAAGTATATGGCGCGGCAATGTAACCGCGCGGCGGGCTTTTGCAACATTCGTGCGCGGGCTGACGGCACGCATGAAAGGTGAGGCCGAAAAATTTTCAAAAATTTTTGATCCGGTTTCCGCGCCGATGACGCCTTTACCTTTTGAGCCCGTCTGTGCGGGTGTTTTCGATCAGAGGGGGCAAGGCGATGGCGCGGATTTCTGCATTGAGGTTAAGCACGGCGGCGCTGGCGCTGGCGGTCGGGGGTATCAGCAACGCGGCATGGGCGGCCTGCGACAATAAGACTCCGGCAGCGGGCGCTAGCGTCACCTGCGATCCCAATGCCCCCAATCCCGATACCGGTGGTATCCTGAGCGCGCTCGAAAGCACCAATCCCAACAACATCACTCTCAACGTCCAGGCCAGCAGCACCATCTCAGGCATCTACCTTGGCACCGGGGCGACGGTGAATCTGGTGGCAGGATCGTCGGTCACCGGCACTTCGACGGGGGCGAACCGGGCAATCGATGTGGCTGGCGGCAATCTCACCATTTCCGGCGCGGTCGCCTCGCCGGGAGCTGCGGCTATCCTGCTGGGTACGGCAAGCGGATCGCGGGTGACGCTCAATTCTGGCGGCACCGTCACCTCGAACGGCGGAGCCGGGGCAATCGTCGCCAATGGTGACGGCGGTTTCTTCACGATCAACGGCACGGTCGTCACCAATGGCGACTATTTCAACCCGACCGGCACCGGGGCCTCGGTCGTCAATCTCTCCAACAATTTCATTACCACTGTCGGCAGCACCGGATCGATCACCACCAATGGCGCGCGGACGGTGGGGCTGGTGACCAGAGGGACTGGCAGCAGCCTGTCGGTAGCGGGATCGATCACCGCCAACGGGGCAAACAGCGCGGCGATTTCGCTGATCAGGAACGGCGGGACTACGCTGACCAACACCCTGACCCTGGCGACCGACGGCACTGCGCTGGCCACTGGCGCGACTTCGAACGCGATCTTCGCGGCGGACGCGGCACAAATCGACATTGCCGGCACCGCGCGGACCACGGGCATCAGTTCGACGGCGCTGAACCTCAGCAACACCCTTTCAGGCACGGTGATCAATGTAGCTGGCACCGGGCGGCTTGTTTCCGAAGGGGGCGGCAGGGGCATCTGGGTCACCAACAACCCGGCAACCATCACCGTAGCCAGCGGCGGTTTTGTTGGTGACACCAGCGGCGTTTCGGGGAGCAACGGCATCGTGCTCAACACCACCGCGGCGCTAGGCAATAGCACCCTTACCAATAGCGGCACGATTTCGGTCACGTCGGGCACGGCGATCCTGGCCAACGGCGGCGGGATCAACCTCAACAATCTAGCCGCTTTTATTCACTGAGGCGGGTGAGCGGGTTGGCGGGAGTGGTGTAAGTCCCTGATCTGCATTAGAAACTGGGTGTCTACGCCGGCCCTGTTGCAGGGCAAAAAATGCCACAGGCCACACCCGCCATGAACGACGATATCGCAAGCCCTTTCGGATTCCCAGCTGTGATCGGCAAGAAGGTCACAGCCGCGTTCGACGGTGGCCGACTGACCTCGGACGGCGGCGTGTTGCTGCTGGCGCAGGCCGAGCGTGCGATGGGGATTTGCCGTCGGCTTGCGGGCTGCATCGCCGATCCGCGTGACCCCGGCCGAGTGGTCCATCGCCTCGATGACATCCTGCGGGCCCGGGTGTTCGCGATCGCCTGTGGCTACGAGGATGCCGATGATCTCGACGCCCTGCGCGATGACCCCGGGTTCCGTCTGGCGCTGGGCAAGCTGCCGGGATCGGGCGTGGGGCTTGCCAGCCAACCGACGATGAGCCGGTGGGAGAACGCCCCGACCACGCGCGAACTGGCCCGGATGATGGCACAGATGATCGGTGTCTACTGCGCCAGCTATCCGGCCCCACCGACGGCGGTGACGCTGGACATCGATGATACCTGCGATGTCGTTCACGGCTATCAGCAACTCTCGTTCTGGAACGGACATCACGGTGAGCGCTGCTTCCTGCCAATCCACGTCTACGACACCGCCACCGGCCGCCCGGTGGCGATGCTGCTGCGCACCGGCAAGACGCCGTCGGGCACCGAAGCGGCGGGCCATATCCGGCGCCTGGTGCGCCACATCCGCCGGTACTGGCCCGACACCGGCATCACCATCCGGGGCGACGGGCACTATGGCCGTCCCGAGGTCATGGCGTTCTGCGAGGCGGCCGGGATCGACTTCGTGTTCGGCTTGCCGACCAACGCCGCGCTGCGCGCCGAACCGGCCATCGTTGCCGCCGCCGATGCCTGCGCGGTGAGGCGGGCCGAACGCCAGGCGCCGGTGCTGCGCAGCTATGCCGAGGCCCGCTACGGCGCGAAGAGCTGGAACCGCCAGCGCCGCGTCGTCGCCCGGATCGAGGCCAGCACGCTGGGCATGGACATCCGCTACGTCGTTACCTCGCTGGCGCAAGGCTCGGCCGAGCATATCTATGACACGCTTTACTGCGCGCGTGGCCAGGCCGAGAATCTGATCAAGCGTCACAAATCGCAACTCGCCAGCGATCGCACCTCGTGCCGCTCGGCCAACGCCAACCAGATGCGCCTCATTCTGCACACCGCCGCCTACTGGCTGATGTGGCGCGTCCAGCAGGCGATCCCCAGAACCCTCGCGCTAGCCACGGCCGAGTTCGTGACGCTGCGCCTACGGCTGCTCAAAGTCGCCGCCCGCGTCATCGAGAGCGCCTCGCGCATCCGTGTCGCGTTCGCGTCAGCCTGCCCTGATGCCAACATATTCAGAGCCCTCGCCACCGGCCTCCGGCCAGCACCAACATAGCCAGCGCGGCCGTGCCGCCGAACGCCAAAGCCCCGTCCATCAACCTTGAAAAGCCCATCGATCCTGTCGCGGTGAAAAACGCCGCCGGAGGCGCTCGCCCTGATTACCTGGGCACCGAAAGAGAGCGGCCGGATCAACCCGGAGCAGCCTCGTCATGAATAGACCGGGCTAGCTGGCGGCGTGATAACCGGAACGACTGGCATCCTCGGGCTGGGATCGACCAGCACCTATTTCATCTCCAACCAGGGCACGATCACCGGCACCGGCGGCACGGCGATCGATCTCAGCGCATCGACGGTTGATCTTGAATACACGATCTTCGGCACCAGCATGACCAACGGCACGGTGCGCGGTGGCAGCGGCACCAACACGCTGAACTTCGGCGGTGGCCCCGGCAATGACATGGCCTTTAGCTGGAACCGGCTCAACGCGGGCGGCGCGGCGGACGGGGATGACCAGTATTTCGGCTTCACCCACTTCGTGAAGCTGGGAACCAATGTGCTGACGCTGTCGGGCGGCAACGGCAGCGGCCCCGCGCGCAGCTTCACCATGGGCGGCGGCACCACGCTGGTGAGCGGCAACATGGGTGAGACATCATTCACCGTGAACGGCGGTACCTTGCGCGGCACGGGAACGCTGGGTTCGACGAGCGTGGCCAGCGGCGGCACATTGTCGCTCACCAGCTTCGGCATTCCCGGTGAGGACAGCTTCGTCGATGCGCTGACGATCAACGGCAATCTGGTGCTGAATGCGGGGAGCAGCACCCGGCTCGACGTAGGCGCCGCCGCCGGATCGAGCGACCGCATCATCGTGACGGGCACCGCCAGCCTCGCGGGCAGCCTCTCGGTCTTTGCCCTGAGCGGAGCCTTCACGCCCGGCACCTACACGCTGCTCACGGCCAACGGTGGACGGACGGGGACGTTCAGCCCGCTGACGACGACGCCGGTTAGCTCGGCGGTCAGCTTGCGCTATGATGCGAACAACGTTTTTCTCGATATCGCCGCTGGAAATCCCAATCAGACCTTCAGCTTCTCGACGCGCGAAAGCCTGGTATTCAACCCGGCGACCGTCACGACCAACCGCACGACCAACTATTCGACGCAAATCATCGGTCGTTTGCTTGGCGGCACCGCGCTCTACGATCAGACGTTCACTGCGGCATATGCCAGCACCGCCGTTCAGAACGGGCTCACGGCGGCGCGTGCGGCCATCACTACGGTGGGCGGACCCGGCGTGATCATCGGCGATCCAGTGCGGACGTCATCAACCACGACAAGCACAACCGTTACGGGAACCTCAACCTACTCGCTGGCAGGTCCCGGCGTCTCTACCATGACATCGGTTACAACGTTCGGCCCCGCCACAATCCTGACCGGGGACTTAGCGCGGTGCAACGTGTCCTCGCTGCCCTCGACTACGCGGCCGACCTGTACGACCGGTGGCACCTCGGTGACTTTGGCCGACGCTGACGAAAACTTCAACACGATCACGGCCACCACCTACACCATCAACGAAACCCGCACCGACACCGTCACCGACACCCTGCGTGAGGTTTACGAACTCAACGGCCAGGTCGTTGCGGTCGGCACGGTCCATGCCGAGGTGCAATCGGGGCTGTTCGATCTATCCGGGCGGTTGCTGGGGCGGCTGGCGCAGATCGAGCCGGGCCGAACGGGATGGGGTGACGTCTATCGCTTCCGCGTCAGCCAGGGCGGGCGGCGCGATGCCTGGGGGCTCGCGGGCGGCATCAGCCTGCCGCTGGGTGAGAAGCTGACGCTGGCCGCCGGGATCGGCCACGGCAACCTCGACATCGCTGTGCCCGGCGCGGCGGAAAACGGCACGGTGAAACTGACCGAGCTGGGCGCGGCTCTGCGCTTCGATTCCGGGGGCTTCGGCGCCTCGCTTGCCGTCGTCCAGGGCTTCGGCGATGCGCGTATAGGCCGGACCATGTTCGGCAATTCCAAGGGTGCCTATGACGTGCGGGCGACCGGCGCGGCGCTGGACATGGGCTATGCCTTCACCTCGGGCGGGTTCACCCTGCGGCCTGTGGTCGGGCTCGACTGGCTGCGCGTCTCCACCGACGCCTTCACCGAAACCGATACGCTCGGCCTTGTCGTCGGCAAGCAATCGGCGGAGCGGGTGCGCGCATCCGCTGGGCTGAGTGTCGCGCGCGATTTCGGCCCTGTCACACTGGCGGTGAGCGGGCGTTACCTCGCGGTTCTTTCGGGTGCGGATCGCAATGTTCCCGTCGCTTTCGCGCTGGCTCCGACCCGCTCGCTGACCATGGCTGGGCCGAGCGAGCCCGACACCGCGATGCTGGGCGCACGGGCGATCCTGCCGCTGGGCAAGGGCGTGAAGCTGAGCCTGGCATACGATGGCCGGTTCGGCAGCGGATACAACGCCCACAGCGGCAACCTAGGGCTGAGCGTCGCGTTCTGAGCGGCATATCCTTGGTTTGTCATATTTTTACAATTCGCGGCTGGATTTGGGCAATATGGGCCAATCCGCTGGAAGGTGCTGAGGAAAAGCCATGAAATTCATTGTAGCCATGATCAAGCCGTTCAAGCTCGATGAGGTCCGCGATGCCCTCGGCGCCATCGGTGTCGCCGGTATGACCGTGTTTGAAGTGAAAGGTTTCGGACGGCAGAAAGGGCAGACTGAAATCTACCGGGGAGCGGAATATTCGTCCAACATGCTCCCCAAGATGAAGGTCGAGGTGGCCGTGCCGGACGATCTGGCGGATCAGGTTGTCGAGACGATCCAGCAGGCTGCCCTCACCGAGGCGATAGGGGACGGCAAGATATTCGTGTTCGACCTTCCGTCCGCCGTGCGCGTTCGTACCGGCGAGTCCGGGGAAATGGCATTGTGACGAGCGCACCAGTAGCAAGTGCTTTCGCCGCGTCGAGGTGAAGGATGGTGTTTTGAAGGTGATGGCTTGCCGATCAATCCATGTTCACCTTCACGCCTATGAAGAACGAGCGGCCTATCGCGGAGATCGGGTAGTCGAACGAAAAATCCGGCTTCTGGTCGGTCAGGTTGTTCACGCCGCCATAGACAGTGAACCCGCGCCCGGCATCCACGGCAAAGCGCAGATCGTGGTTCCAGCGCGCCTTGTAAAACAGGTATTCGAGCGCGGCGATATCGGGCTGCCCCCGCACTTGAGCTTCGGAATAGCGGCGGGTCCGCTCGAACCAGTCCAAGCTGTAGCCGATCGAGAAGGAGCCCACCCGGTAATCGAGATCGAGGGTCGCCTGCCAGCGCGGCGCGTAGATGCTACGGCGCTCGCTGGTGATTTCGCCACCCGGTACGGCGGCGAAGTCCAGCTTGTCGAGATAGCCGACGACCAGCGCGGCATCGAGCCGGCCATTGTGCCCGATCGCGGTCGAATAGCGCATCGTGGCATCGAAGCCCGCCGTTTCGAACCGGGACACGTTCTGCGGCTGGACATGGAAACCGCTGACGAAACCGGTGCCCGCCGCGCGGGTAACATTGTCGCAATAGACGTTCGCGGTCGTCGGCTGATCGACGCACAAGTCGGTCAACTGCTGCGCGGAGGGCGTGTTGACCGCTCCGGTCAAGCGGATGTCGTACCAGTCCAGGCTGAGCGTGAAGCCGGGCAAAGCGCGCGGGGTGAACACCAGCCCGGCAGTCCAGCTGTCGGCGGTTTCCTCGCGCAGGCTGGGGTTCCCGCTAGCCGAGCCGAGGATACTGACCCCGGCTTGGGGATCGGAAGAGGGGCTGAATCCGGCGATCTGCGGCGGCGTCAACCCGGCCTGGGCAAGGAGCGCGGAGCAATTGGCCTGACGGTATCGGCTCCCGCTGCCCAGATTGGACACGTCGCAGGGATCATCGACGGACAGGTAGGTTCCCGATGCCGGGCTGTAGAGTTCGCCGATATTGGGTGCGCGAACGGCGCGTGACAGGGTGGCGCGGAAGCGGATGTCGGGGGAGGGGGCATAGATGCCATCGAACTTCCAGGCGAGGGTGGAGCCGATGCTGGAATAGTCCGAGACGCGGACCGCCGCGCCAAGGTTCAGCAGATGCACCTAAGGACGGTCCCTGAGCAGCGGCAGGCTGATTTCGGCGAAGCCTTCCTTCACATCGAACCCGCCGCCGGTGGGTGCTACGGCAGCCGTGTTCAGCAGCAGGCCCGCCTTAAGATAGGGATCGGAGCGGAAGGCGCTCTGCTCCTTGCGGTATTCGCCGCCCAGCGCGAAACGCACCGGGCCGCCCGGCAGGACGAAAAGCGATCCGAGATCACCCGTCACCTGGCCGCTGACCACATGCTGGTCGATCCGGGCCGTGCTCACCGAACTGTAGCGGACGAAATCGAGCGCGGCCTGCGAGGCGACGCCATTGCCGAGGAGATTGAGCGGGACGCATTGCCCAGAAGCGAAGGTGGTCGGCGCATCGTCCCAGTTGTTGGGATCGACCACGCTTTCGCCGGGCAGGTTGATCCGGCAGGTGATCCGGCCCGTGCCCGGATCGACGACAGCATCGAGCGCGGCGTAGTAACGGTCGCCCAGTCGCGCGTTGGTCGTGACGATCCGCGACCGCGTCTGGCCATAAACGTAGGACAACTCGTAGCGCAGGTGGTCGCTGAGCGCGCCGTCCAGTCCAAATACGCCCCGGACGGTTTCGCGGGTCGAACCCTTCCCGCGCTGGCCGATGTCGAAGTTGTCGCGAGTCATCCAGGCCCCGTCGGGTGCCGCGACCGCACCGAAGCGCTGGAGGAGATAGGCGTTGTCGGGAGACAGATAGCTGTAATAGTCGAAGCTCGGCTGGCCATAGGAAAGTGCTGTATTGCGGACGTATTTCGCCTCCAGAGAAAGGCGCGCAGCTGGGGAGAACGTATAGCTCGCCAGCAGGTTCGCCGCGTGGCGCTCGGTTTGAGCGGCGATATCGCCGTAATAGCCAGCGCGCGGGGTGCCCGATCCTCCGAAGGTGCTGCCGCCCGATTGCGGAAGATGGTTGCCGGGATCATAGGGCAGGCCGCTGCCGGTGAAGTCCGGCACGCCATCGAGATTGAGGTCGATCGCGCCATCGGGCGCGCTGTCGGCCCAGACTAGGTGGTTGGTCGGCTTGCGGTCGGGAACGCGGGGATCGTCCCCGTTCTGCAGCAGGTCCACCGGATCGCCGACGATCAGAAAGAACTTGGCCGGATCGCCGAGATAGTCCCGTTGGTGAGAATCGATGCGGTTCTGCCGAGCAAATTCATAGGCCAGCGCCATATTGCCGCGCCCGTCCGCGAAATTGCGCCCTGCCGTAAGCGAGGCGAACGCGTGGTAGCCGTCACCGCGCTGGGTGACGCCGTTCTCCATTCGCAGGCGCAGGCCCTGGAAATCCCGTTTGAGCACGAAGTTGACGACGCCCGAGACACCATCCGCGCCGTAGATCGCCGATGCGCCTCCGGTCAGCACGTCCACTCGCTCGATCAGATCCTGGGGAATGCTGTTGATGTCCACCGCCGCACTGTCGGGAATTCCCGCGACATGGCGCTTGCCGTTGACCAGGACCAGCGTCCGGTCACGGCCGAGATTGCGCAGGTTGAGCAGGTTCACGCCTGCTTCGCCAAAGCCGAGATCGGTCCGGCGACCTGCGGACAGCACCGTCCCTTGCGAGCCGATCAGTGCCGGATTGCGCATGATCGCATCGGTAACGCTGGTCTGGCCGGCTTGCTGAATCCGCTGCGCGGTTATCGTAACCAGCGGATTGGGACTTTCTGCTTCGGGACGAGCGATGCGGGTGCCGGTGACGACGATGGTATTGTCACCGGCCTCGTCGGCGAGTGCCGGAGTGGTGTGGCCTGCCCAGAATGCAAAGCCGAGTATGCCACTTGCCCAGCGCCCCCGCGCAGATACGAATGCCATGAATTGCCCCCTATTGGGGCGGAATAACATTCACTGCCGCGATGAGGAAGGCTTCATTTCAAAGGCTTTAAGCCTTGGCCTGTTGCAACTTTCAACATAATGCACAGTGCTAGAGGGGGTGTTGTTCTATGTCGACAAGTTCTGAGCTATTTTTCTCGCGCGCATCTCGCGCTCTGCTTATGTCCGTCAGGCTGGTATCCCCCTTTGCTGTCGGGATGCTCGCAGCCGCACCCGCCTACGCCGAAGACTCCATCGGCTGGCATAAGGGTGATATCGTCATCAGAGCTGGCGGCGCTGGTGTGTTTTTCAACAGCTCGGCAGAAGTCAAAGTCGCCGGGAATGTCGTGCCGGGTGGCAGCGTCAGCCTGTCAAACAATGCGACGGCCAGCGGTGAGTTGGAGTATTTTGTCACTTCAAACATTTCACTGGCAGCCAATTTCGGTATCCCACCTGAAACGCGCATCACTGGCGCCGGGACGCTTGCACCATTGGGCGTGGCGGGCCGGGTGCGCTATGGTTTTGGCGATTTGGTGGCGCGTTATCATGTGGGCGCTGCGGGCCGCTTCTCACCCTTCGCGGGGTTGGGAGTAGGCCGCATTTTCGTGTTCAGCACAAGGGACGGCTCGGTATCGGGCTTGAGCGCGGACAGCGCGTGGGCGCCCGTGGTTCAGGGCGGCGCGGATTTCCACCTCAATCGCCAGATCAGCCTTTATGCCAATGTCAGCTATGTTCCGGTGAAGACCGATGCGCGCGGGCTGATGCAGGGTTTGCCGATGACGGCGCGTGTCACCCTGAACCCCACCGTTGTTCAGGCCGGGCTGTCCTACCGCTTCTGAATATCAGACCAGATCGAGCAGCCTTGCCTTGATTGCGGCATCGGTGCGGTTTGCCGCGCCAAGGCAGGTAAGCACTTGGGCAACGTGCGTTTTCACTGTTGAGGGAGCAAGGTCCAGCGCGCGGGCGATTTCCTTGTTGGATTGCCCCCTTGCGATCAGGCGCAGCACCTCCATCTGCCGCTCGGTCAACCGTTCGGCGAGGCGCGCCACATCGTCCCGCACGGCGATAACCGATCCATCATCAATCCGCGCTGAGGCGATTTCGGCAAGGCGCGGCGGCAGGTAACGTCCCCCGGCGAGGATCAGGCGCATCGCCGCTTCGATGATTGATCCGCTGGCCGTCTTAGGTGCGAAACCGGCAACGCCGCGATCCAGCAGATCGAGCAGCAAGGCGTCGTCCTCTGTCCCGGTGACAACCAGCAACGGCGTATCAGGCGCGGCGCGGATCATGCCGTCGATCCCGGCCAGCGGAGCGGCCCCCGGCATGATGAGGTCGCAGACGACCAGATCATAGCCTTGTGCGGCCTTGGCCCACGCGCTCGGAAAGTGGCCGGCAAGATCGACCGCTGCACCGGGCCAGCCCATTTGCACCGTGCCTGCCAGCGCCTCGCGCACCAAAGCGTGATCGTCGCAAATCAGGAAACTTGTCATGTCAGCGCCTCCTTGCCGCGAGTAGCGACCGGAAATTCGAGGAAGAATGCGGCCCCATTCAGCCACCTTTGATCCAGCCCGGCATTGCCATCCATCAATCTGGCGATGCGCCGCACCGATGAGAGGCCCAGCCCGAACCCGCTTTTCACCGCAGCGCGTAAATCCGATCCGCGATAATAATCATCGAAGATCCGCCCCGCATCCACGCGGGCGATGCCGCAGCCATTGTCGATCACCCAGATGCGGATATGCCCGCCCGAACGCCCCCGGATGTGGCGCGCGCCCATCACGATCCGGGTTGCCCCGCTATGCGCGATGGCATTGCCGATCAGATTGCCCAGCGCCCGTTCAAACAGCACCCGGTCCAGCCTGATCCGCCGGGACGTAGGCATGGCCCGAATGCCAATCCCCGCGGCGCTGGCCGCTGGCGCGAACTGCGCCGCGATCCGTGTCATCGCCGGGCCAAGCCCCACCCGCGTCAGATGCGGATCGACCGCATCGGCCTCCAGCCGCAAATGGTTGAGCATGTGCGAGATCAGTTGATCGGCGGAGGCAAACGCCTTGCGCACACCATCCGCCGCGCGGTCACGCTGGGCGGGGTCGGGCGCGCGCAGGGTCTGGTCGAAGAACAGGCTGGCGGCTTGCAGCGGCTGCCCCAGATCATGGCTGGCCGCCGCGATGAAGCGCGTTTTGGCATCGCGTTCTTCGGCCACGGCTTCCAGCGCGCGTTCAAGGTCTGCCTTGGCCTGTTCCGCCGCAATTCGCGCAGCTACCGTTTCCGCCACTGTGCCGGGAACATAGCCCGCCAGCACAAACAGCATCAGGCCGATCACAAAAGCGAATCCGCCCATCGCATAGGCATTGTCGGCACCATCCAGCGCAAACCACAGGGCCAGCGAGCCATTGCTGGCAAGGATGCCAAAGCGATTGGCCGCCACATTTTCCGGCGCGGCAATCAGTTGCGCGGGGGAGCATGTCAGGAACATCCCCGCCAGCATCATCCGCCCTGTTTCCGGCAAATACGACAAGAACCCCCAGATCGCCCATGCGATCAGAATTTGCGACGTGCAGATGATAAAGCGCGATGCCCAGCCCCACACATGCACCGTTTCGCGCGGGCTGGGTTTGCGCAGCCACATGGCCATCACCAGCACCAGCCAGCCTGCAACGAACAGTCCAGCCGCGATCATCCATGCGGCACGGGCAGGTGCGGGCGCATGGCCGGATGTAACAATGCTCACCGCCGCCACCCCGCCCGAATAGGCAATCAGCGTCATCGCCCCCGCCAGGGTCAGCGGACGCAAGGGATGGGTCACCGCGAAATCGGGTTCGTGGTCTGAAGCGCCCGATGGGTTTGGCGTCTGGTCCGGTGCCGGGTTGAACATCCCCCCAGTTACCACCGCGCCGCCAAGATTACATCCGCCAGCTGGCTCCCCCATCTTGTTCCACCATTTGGGGGAGAGACAAGCCGCAATTGCCCCCGTTACAAAGCCTATCACAAACAATGCGAAATTTTATTTGAACAAGTGTGGCAGGTTTTTCCGCTGCTTTACGATTACCAAGATGAAGCGACAGATTTCATCGAAACACGGATTCGCGCAGGAAGACAGATTTCAGTGGGTGCGTTGCGTTGGTGTGCAGCGGGCCGAAACCCGGAGGGCACGCAGATGGCAATGTCAGTATGTTGTTACCAAAAGACGTTCGACGATTCGCTTGCAAAGGCGCGAGCAAAACTGGCCTTCACCATTGGCAAGGACAACATATTGGCAGGGCGCGAAGGCTTCATGCCGCCCGCAATTTCGCACGTCCGTTCGGCACCTGCCTTCATCTTCAAACTGAACGATGAGGGCGAGAGTTGCTACCGTCACGGCATCGTCGGGACTGATGATTTCTGGGAATATCCCGAAAGCATCGCAGCGGACGATAGTTTTGGGCTGGATGCCGATGAAGGCGCGGTTGGCGGCGCGCAAACAGGCGCGGGCGCAGGCAGCAGCGGTGGATTTCCTTCCGGCCCCACCACGCGCGGCGGAGATCAGCCACCGTCGGCAGGCGGTAACACTGTTCCGCCCAAGCCGTAAGGTAGCGCCGCACTCGCGCCATCAAGACCACTTCAATCAACAGGGAAAAACACCATGAACCGCACCAAATCCATTTTGCTTGGCGCAACCGCGCTGGCGCTGTGCGCTGCGCCGCAGGTGGCGTTGGCGCAGACTGCGCCGGGTGCGGCGGTGGTGTTTTTGCCTGCTCCGGCTGGAGGGGATGCGGGCACCAACACGTCGGTCGGCGGGATTAGCGCTGATGGCACAAGAGTTTCCGGAAGCAATCTCAACATTCCAGTAATCTGGCTCAACGGCGTTCCGCAAACGTATGACGCCACAGGGCGATACATCAATGAACGTATTAGCGGCAACGGACTGGTGACATCAGGTTACAACCCCGACCAGCAGGCGAAGAATACAATCATCTGGACAGCGGCAACCGGGTCGTTCCTCGTCGCAGATCGTTCGCCTACCGAAATCGCTACAGGGTCCGCCGCCATAGATTCCAGCGGAACATATTTCGCCGTCAACACGGGAACATATGATCCTAACAGCACATTCATTTCCCGGAACATTACTGCCTATCGGTGGACGATTGCCGGAGGCTACCAAAGTCTTGGCAGCTTCGGCCCCACTTGGGCAATGCGCGGCAATGGGATCAGCGGCGACGGCACTATTATTGTCGGTGAGGCTGACGATAGAAGCGTATCGCCGACAGAGCTGTTTGTTGAAAATCGGGCTGCGTTTCGCTGGAGCGTTACGGGTGGACTAAGCCGTCTCTCAGACTTGTCTTCAACGCCGGGTGTCGGCCTTGGCACGCATTCGTCCGCAAGAGGGATCAGTCGCGACGGTTCGACTATCGTGGGAGAATCGCGTGGGAGCGACGGTTTTGTCCAGGCCGTCTATTGGCGCAGCAATTCCATAACCGGCCTTGGCTTTCTGCCCGGATTGGTACCGACAGGAACAGGGACTACAGCGCCGGGATCGACGCACGCGCTTGCAGCCAACGCAGACGGATCGATCATAGTTGGCAGCGCATCGGGAGTTGCGAACGATCGCGCCTGGCGCTGGACTGCCGCCAGCGGGATGCAGGACCTCAATTTGTTCGCAACCAATGCAGGCCTCAACCTCAACGGGTTCGTGCTGACCGATGCTGTCGGCGTGTCGGACAATGGCCAGTTCATCACTGGCAACTCGTTCAACAGCGCGCAGGGTCAGTTTCTGGGCTTCGTCCTCCAACTCGCCCAAGTCACCCAATCACAGTTGATCGTCACCATCCGCCTGCCGGGGGTGACGCAGACCAGCATCGTCAATCAGACGTTCAGCACACAGGTCGATGCCAAGCTCAACGGTGCAACCGTGTTCACCCGCACCGTCACCGATCCGATCACCGGGGCGGCGGGGGTAGCTGCGCTGGCCGATGCACGCTCTGCGCTTCAGGTGGGTAGCGGCCTACGCCGCGTGGTGATCGGCGCGCCGGTGCTGATCTCCAACACCACCACGGTGCTGGGCACCACCAACAGCATGGTCGATGTCGCCAGCGGCACGACGACAAACACCGCCACGGTCAACACCTTCGGCCCCGCCACCGTTGCCACCGGCAATCTGGGCACTTGCGCCACGGCGGCGGCGAACAACACAAACCCCACGGGCTGCTCGCTGCCCGGAACGCCCGTGACGGTGGATGCCGGGATTTTGAACTCCAACGTGTTCACCAACACGATCAATTCGGTAACGCCCACCACCACGCCCACGGTCAACCATCTCATCACTGCGCGCTGGCAAGTCTCCGCCACGGCAGGCAACCAGTTCGGCACGGTCCACGCGCTGACCGGCGTTGCCGCGTTTGATCGCGGGGACCGGCTGATCGGGCAACTCCTCGGCATGAGTGGCGGGCAGTCCAGCGGGAGCGACAATCACGTCGCCCGCGCCGCCATGCCGATGCACGATGCCAATGGCCTTGGGGGCGGCGATAGTGGCGGCCTGACCATGTTCGGCGGCTATTTCGGCAACTGGTCGCACATTAATGCCGATGGCAGCGTCCCGGTCGCCAGCGTGAAGGGCAACACCAACGGCTTCGTGCTGGGGCTGGAAAAGCGCCTCGGCTCTGCCCGAGTAGGTGTGGCTGTGGATCACGGCACATCGGACTACACCGTGCGCGATGCCACCTATCCTGAAACGCTCAAGCTGAAGCACACGCAAGTGGCGCTGTTCGCTGGATGGCAGGGCGGCGGGTTCAGCCTCGATGGTGCGGCCTCATACGGTTTCGGCACGGCCAGAACATCGCTCACCACGCCCACCTCCCCCGCAACTGCCAACCGCGAAGTGAAAAGCTGGTCGCTCGGCGCACAGGCCGGTTACACCGTGCCGCTGGGCCAGAGCGCCAGCGTGGAACTGCAGGGCGGGGTGCGGCACGTCTCCGCCAAGCTGGGCGGCTTCACCGAAACCGGCGGACCAAACCCGCTACTGGGCCGCGATCAGACCGTATCCCGCACCCGCGCCTATGCCGGGATTGAAGCACAAGCAGGGGTCGCGCTGGGCGGCCTAACCCTCACCCCCCGCATCCACGCCCGCGTCGCGCATGACAGCGGCGATGCCAGCGGCACGGCGGACCTGGTGTTCGTCTCTGCGCCCAATGGCCCGGTGATGACAGCAGTCGGGCCGGGCGTGGGCAGCACGGTGGCGGAACTGGGTGGATCGTTCGATGTGGCGGTATCGGGCAATGTCCACCTGTGGGCAGGCTATGACGGCACCTTCCGCAACGGCGCACAGTCCCACGCGGCCAAGGCAGGGGTGACGGTGGCGTTTTGACGTAACAGTAGGCCGTGGTGCGGTCGCCCACGATGCAGCCTTGAAGAAAAGGCAGGATGAGTATATATTCCCTCATAAGGGAGTAATTACCATGCCCACTGAATTTTCCGCGCGAGAGGTAGCCGAACTGGCGAATGTGCCGGTGCGCGCCGTTGACAAGGCTATCGAGGAAAAGGTGCTGACGGGCATTCGCACGGTCGCGCGTGGTCGTCGGCGTATGCTGCCACTCCATGCCGTGCCTTATGCCGCGATCATCGCGCGTCTGCCGGTCACGCTTTCGCTCTCAGCCAAGCGCGATCTGGCGCGCACATTGTGCAAGCGTTCGGCTGCCCGGATGACGGTTGAACCGCTGGAGATTGCACCTGCCGTGATGGTCGATGTGTCGGCGCTGGTCGGGCCGGACATGGCTGACCGCGCAGCCCGCTATGGCAAGGCGCGGGACAGCCACATCGAAATCAATCCCGACATCATGGGCGGTACGCCGGTTTTGCGCGGCACGCGGATGACGGTCTATTCGGTCAAGGGCAGGCTCGACGGCGGCGATAGCATCGACGATATTCTGGAGGATAATCCGCACCTGACACGCGAGGCGGTCGAAACCGCCGCGCTCTATGCCCGCACCCATCCCATCGTCGGCAGGCCTGGCGGTCGGCCTTGGGCGAAAGCGGCTTGAGGCTCTTCATCGACGAATGCTTGTCTCCACAGCTCGCCCGTCACTTCAATGAGACGGGTGAGCATGATGCGATACACCCGCGCGACATGGGTCGCCTGGGCGATCTGGATCATGTCGTGCTTGCGCGTTGCCTTGCGGAAGACCGGGTGATCGTGACGGAAAACGCAGTCGATTTCCGTAAGCTGGTAGCTCGCGAGGAACTGCATCCGGGGTTGATCCTGCTGTCGAGCGTCAGCCGTGATCTGTCACTCCAACTGCTGATCGGTGCTATTGCATATCTGGCAACTCTTGGTGAGCCATCGGACGTTATCGTCAATCATGTTCTGGAAGTCAGCGGAACGGACAACTTCATTCTGTCGCCGCTGCCCTGAGCCAGCATAGGCTCTATCGCCAGTGATCTGCTGAAATTGGCACTGACATGGCTCATCCATTGCACCTTTGGCATTGGTCGGGGCAGGATGACATTCGGCGGGCAGACCACCGGAAGGCAGGTCTGCAATGGTGTGCGAATCGGGCGTGGAATCTGGACATCATCGGCGCAAATCTGCGCCGATGATGTCGAATGTCGTGGCGTGCACGCCACAGTCGCGGCGGAAACGTGAAATTGCTCTCCGCCAGTCACCGCCTCACGTCGCCGTCCGCCCGCAGCCTTATCCGTCCGCAGTAGTTTGCCGCCGTTTCACGGTCTTTCCCGCCGTTACTTCGCCACGCCCGCATGGCGGCGAAAACGCTCTTGCGCGCTGAATCCGGGCCGCCAATGTTCGGCTCAGGGGGAGCCATTGATAGTCAAGGAATGGAAGAAAGTCCCCATGAACTGCCCTGATCGCATCATTCGCCTGAAAACCGTTCTCGCCCGCACGGGCCTGTCCCGCTCCACCATGTATCGCAAGATCATCGAGGGCACATTCCCTAGGCGGGTGCCGATCAGCGCGCACGGGACAGGCTGGTATGAGTCCGCCGTCAATCGTTGGATCGCCAACCCCGCAGCCTACCGCGAAGATCGCGTCGAATGAGGGAAGGCCGGGTTACTCCCCGGCCTTCGCCTTCTTGAAATCGCCCTTGATGACTTTCGCGCCGTCCCGCAGGAAATCGAGGTGGTCGGACCAGTGCTGCATCATCCGCACACGCTCGTCCCAATATTCGCCCCGCGTATAGGCACGGCGCACCGCGTTGTTGTCGCAATGGGCAAGCTGCCGCTCAATCGCGTCGGGATGCCATAGGCCCATTTCATTCAGGAGAGTGGCCGCCATCGCGCGGAAACCGTGGCCGGTCATCTCGTCCTGCGCGAAACCCATGCGCCGCAGCGCCGCGTTGATCGTGTTTTCTGACATCGGCCGATCCACCGAACGCAGCGACGGAAACAGGTAGGAACTATAGTCCGCGTCATGCTCGATGGCTGCGAGGATCGCCAGCGCCTGCCGGGATAGGGGAATGCAGTGGGTGCGGCGCATCTTGGTCTTGTGCTTCGGGATGGTCCAAAGCGCCTTGTCGAAATCGAAGTCGGCCCATTCGGCATAGCGAAGCTCGCCAGGGCGCACAAACACATGCGGAAGCAACTGCAACGCTGCCTTGGTGTTCGCAAAGCCCTCGAACGCCTCAATGGCGCGGAGCAGACCACCGGCCTCATTGGCGCTGGTGATCGCGGCGCGGTGGACAGGCTGGGGCGCAATGAGCGCGCCGCGCAGGTCGGCAGCAACGTCGCGGTCGGCGCGGGCTGTAGCGATGGCGTAGCGGAATATCTGGCTGCAAGTGCTACGCAGCCGCTTGGCCGTCTCGTAGCGGCCTTTGCCCTCCATCTTGCGGAGCATCACCAAGAGTTCATGCGCGGAAATGGAGGCGACAGGGCGCTTGCCGATGGACTCGTTGATGAAGTCCAGTAGCCAGCGCAGCTTCTTCATGGTGACGCCGGAGCGGCCCTCGCGCTCGACCTTCACCAGCCATTCGTCGGCCACTGCCTTGAAGCTGTTGGACGCCGCGACAGCCGCCGCGACCTTTTCCAGCTTGATCTGCTCGGCGGGATCGTCGCCGCGCGCCAGAACCTTGCGGGCCGCGTCGCGCTGCTCGCGGGCTTCGGCAAGGCCGGTATCGGGATAAACCCCGAACGCCAGCGTCTTCTGCTTGCCAAGGTGGCGATAGTTCATCCGCCAGTAGCGACCGCCATTGGGGGTGACATAGAGGAACAGCCCGTCGCCATCGGTTAGTTTATAGGGCTTTGTGCGGCCCTTGGCGTTTTTGATCGCAACGGCGGTAAGCGCCATGATGGTATCTCCGACAAGGGGAGAGCCGCGCTACCATCAAATATACCATCAGGATGGTGGTATCCGGTGGCGCACAACCGCTCCGTATGGGATACCTATACCACAATAAAACCGCAGAAATCAGCCAGTTATGACATCTTCTGGAACCCTCTGGGAGAGGATTTTGGTGACCCCTACGGGAATCGAACCCGTGTTTCAGCCGTGAAAGGGCCGCGTCCTAACCGCTAGACGAAGGGGCCATCGGAGATGGAAGCGCGCCTTTACGGATTCGCTTTCAACTCGTCAAGAACCGAGTTCGGCCATGTGCAGTTTCTTTTGTCGCCGCGCTTCAACCCGCCAGCGCGACATCATCGATGTGCAGCTCGGCCTTGGGCGTGGGGCCCCAGTCGTCGACTTTCGCCCGGCCGGCCAGCCAGTATCGTTGCCCCCGGTCGCCATGCAGCAGCAACTGGCCGAGCGCGCTTTCGCCCTGCCGGAACGCCATCGCCTTGAAAGAGGCCCCGTCGTCCCCCGCAACGATGGCGCGGACATGGTCCTTGCCGACAATGTCGGAGCGGATCACCCGCACCGGGCCGGTAACGATGCGCGGCCCGGGCCAGCCGGTGCCATAGGGGCCGGCCCCTTCGAGCGCCTCGACAAAGCCGGGGTTCATGCCGCGCGGGCTGATCAGCGCGTCGACCGCAAGGATGCGCTCGGCCGAGGCGGCCGCTACCGCCGGGGCGAGCCGGGCGTCGAGCCATTCGGCCAGCGCCTCGATCCCGTCCTGCGCGACCGTGAGGCCCGCTGCCATCGCATGCCCGCCACCCGCCTGCAGCAGCCCCGCCTCGCGCGCCGAAATGATCGCGGCGCCCAGATCGACCCCGCTGATCGACCGGCCCGATCCCTTGCCGATGCCGGTGTCGTCAACGGCAACGACGATGGCAGGCTTGCCATATTTTTCCTTCAGCCGACCGGCGACGATGCCGATCACCCCGGGGTGCCAACCGCTTCCCGCGACCAGCGCGACCGAGCGGTTATGCTGCCCCGCCATCGCCGCCTCGGCCGCCTCCTGCACCTGTGCCTCGATCAGCCGCCGTTCTTCGTTCAGCCGGTCCAGCTCCTGCGCGATGTCGCGCGCTTCGGCCGGGTCTTCGGTCGTCAGCAGGCGGACGCCCAGATCCGACTTGCCGACGCGGCCCCCGGCATTGATGCGCGGGCCGAGCGCAAAGCCCAGGTCCGAACAGACGGGCGCACGGTTGAGTCTGCTGGCCGAAATCAGCGCGTTGAGCCCGACATTGCGGCGTCCGGCCATCACCTTCAGCCCCTGCGCCACCAGCGCGCGGTTGAGCCCGCGCAACTGCGCGACATCGGCCACGGTTCCCAGCGCAACGATATCGAGCAGATCGGTCAGCCGCGGCTCTTGCCGCCCGGCGAAATAGCCACGCTGCCGCAGTTCGCGCACGATCGCCGCGGCCAGCAGAAAGGCGACACCGACCGCGGCAAGATGGCCGTGCGCGGCCGCCGCGTCATTCTCGTCGAGCCGGTTGGGATTGACCAGCGCGAACGCTTCGGGAAGCTGGGCCGCGCATTTATGGTGATCGACGACAATCACCTCGATCCCTGCCGCGCGGGCCTGGGCAAGCGCCTCATAGGCCATTGCGCCACAATCGACGGTGACGATCAGCCGGCTCCCGGCCTCGCCCAGCCGCACCAGCGCTTCGCCGGACGGGCCATAGCCTTCGAGCAGGCGGTCGGGAATATAATAGCCCGCTTCGTGCCCGAGCGCAGCGAACAGCCGCAGCAACAGCGCCGCGCTGGTCGCGCCATCGACATCATAATCGCCATAGACCGTCAGCTTTTCGCGGGCGATGACGGCATCGGCCAGCCGGGCGGCGGCCAGATCCATATCCCGGAACAGCGACGGATCGGGCATGAAGCCGCGCAGCGTCGGGTTGCGGTGCTGATCAAGCTCGTCGCGCGCCACACCCCGGGCCAGCAGCAGCCGGGCGACAATATCGTCGTCATCGGCCCCGGGCGCACCCGCCGCTTCCGTGCCCTTTCGCCAATGCCATTCCATTCCGCCAATCGAACGGGGGATCGATGCCAAACGTGTCATGCAATCGCTGGTACGCAATTCGGGGCGGTTGCGGAATTGCAAATCGGAACAACGCGTAAAATCGTCGTTTTGGCCTAGGCCAATTCCGTACCAAGCCATGCTGTGCGATTGACTGTAGTCGCCTTGGTGACTAGAGCGCGGTCACTTGCCGACAACCGACGAATCCGGCCCGTGGCGGCGAAAGGACAAAGTACTTGCTCGACCACTGGTCCAACGCAATTCTCGATCTGCCGCGACCCGCCAAGCGCATGATTGCGCTGTCGATGGATGCCATATTGTGCCTCGCCACCGTGGCCTTTGCTTATTATCTCCGGCTCGGCGAATGGATTCGTCCCGAAGGCTGGCAGTGGCTTTCCTATGCAGCCGCGCTTGCGCTGTCGATTCCCTTCTTCATCACGCACGGACTATATCGGGCGATCTTCCGCTATGCCGGATGGGACGCGCTGCTCGCAGTCGCACGGGCCTGTGCAATTTATGGCATAGCCTACGGGACTTTGTTTACCATTATCGGGATCAACGGAATCCCGCGGACCGTCGGTCTGATTCAGCCTGTTCTGCTCTTTCTTGCCATGGGGACTTCGCGGGCGATGACCCGATACTGGCTGGGCGGGCAACTGCATCTGCGCGACAAGGACGGCAAGCGAAAGCGCGTCCTCATCTATGGAGCAGGTGCCGCCGGACGCCAGTTGGCCGCAGCCCTGTCGAACGACAGGGAAATGCAGGTCATCGGCTTTGTCGACGATGACGCAACGCTTGCAGGAAGCGTGATGACCGGTAAGCCGATCCACAGCTCGGCCAATCTTCCTGACCTGATCGCCGAACTTCAGGCGGACGATATCCTGCTCGCCATTCCGTCCGCGAGCCGCGCGCGGCGCAATGCGATATTGGATCAGGTTCGCGGCACGCCGGTTGGCATCAGGACGCTTCCGGGGGTCAGCGACCTTGCGCAGGGACGCGTTACCGTCAACGATCTTCGCGAATTGGAAATTGAAGACCTGCTCGGTCGTGACGCGGTCGAACCTGATCCTATCCTGATGGGCAAGTGCATTACCGGCAAAGCCGTGCTCGTATCCGGGGCGGGGGGGTCGATCGGCAGCGAACTGTGCCGCCAAATACTCGCGCTGCGCCCTGCAACCTTGTTGCTGGTCGAAATGAGCGAGTTTGCGCTCTACAACATCCATCGTGAACTCGAGCAGCGCAGCCGGAGCATGCAGGACAGGGGCGTGCGCATTTTCCCTTTGCTGGCATCGGTGCAGGACGAAGCAAGGCTGGAAAGCATCTTGCAGGCATGGCGTCCCGACACGATTTTTCATGCGGCTGCCTACAAGCATGTTCCGCTTGTCGAACACAATCCCGCCGAAGGCATCGACAACAATGTGTTCGGAACGTTGAAGCTTGCGAAACTCGCCGCCCGGCATGGGGTCGGCGATTTCGTCCTGATCAGCACCGACAAGGCAGTCCGCCCAACAAATATCATGGGCACGTCCAAGCGATTGGCGGAAATGATACTTCAGGCGATCAATTCGGCTGAAGCGCACACCAAATTCTCGATGGTGCGCTTCGGCAATGTGCTTGGGTCTAGCGGCTCCGTCGTTCCATTGTTCAGGGAGCAGATCAAAAAGGGTGGGCCAATAACGATTACAGACCCCGAGATCACACGCTACTTCATGACGATCGAAGAAGCGTCGCAACTGGTGATCCAAGCGGGCGCAATGGCTTCGGGGGGCGAGGTGTTTGTGCTCGATATGGGTGAGCCGGTGCGGATTATCGACCTCGCCAAAAGGATGATCGAGCTATCCGGGCTCCAGATCAAGGACAAAGACAATCCCGACGGCGATATCGAAATACGCACTGTCGGCCTTCGTCCTGGCGAAAAGCTTTACGAAGAACTGCTGATCGGGGACAATCCGGAGCCGACATCGCACGTACGGATCATGAAGGCCAATGAACGGTACATGGCCTGGGATGCGCTGGAACCGCTTCTCGCCACGCTGAAAACGCATCTCGAAGACAGGAACGTGCAGGCGCTGCGTGACAGGTTGCGGATGCTGGTTCCCGAATTCACACCAGACGACGCTCTGGTCGACTGGGTGCATCTCGAACAAAATGGCAGCTAGATGACATTTGCCACAGTTGCATTGGGTCGCTCCAACGGTTACGGGCGCGCTGATTTTCAAGAACAAACTTAGGAGGCAGTCTTGGGTAACAAAGTGGCGTTTACAGGACTTGCCGAACAGGCCGTCCGGCTACGTGCGGAAATCGATGCGAACATTGGTCGTGTACTTGATCATGGCCAATTCATCATGGGCCCTGAGGTGCGCGAATTCGAACAGAAGCTGCAGGCGTTCTGTGGTGCAAGGCACGCAATCGCCGTAGCCAATGGCACCGATGCGCTGCAGATTGCGCTGATGGCGTATGGCATAGGTGCTGGTGACGCTGTTCTGGTGCCCTCATTCACCTACACCGCAACCGCGGAAGTGATATTGGTTCTGGGCGCTGTGCCTGTGTTCGTCGAGGTTGATCCAGAAACCTTCAACATCGACATCGCAGATCTGAAGGTGCGGATTGCAACCGCACGCGCGCAGGGCAAGTCGCCCAAGGCGATTATCGCCGTCGACCTGTTCGGTTTGCCTGCCGACTGGGCTACACTCAATACCGTGGCCAACGACGAAGGCCTGGTCTTGATTGCCGATGCTGCACAAAGTTTTGGCGCAGTGATGTCGGGTGATGGCAAGGTGGGCACATTGGCTCCTGTTACGACGACGAGCTTTTTCCCGGCAAAGCCGCTGGGCTGCTATGGCGACGGCGGCGCGATTTTCACCGACGATGATGATCTGGCTGCAGCAATGCGTTCGATTCGCGTGCACGGTCAGGGGCAGGCGAAATATGAAACGGTACGCGTGGGGATGAACAGCCGTCTCGATACGATCCAGGCGGCCATCCTGCTCGCCAAGATCGGAATTTTCGCTGAAGAGATCGAGCGCAGAAATGCGCTTGCTGAGGCGTATGAGCAGCGCCTTTCCGCGCTTGCCAAGACGCCTGCCAAACCCGACACGACAATTTCCGCATGGGCGCAGTACACGATCCGCCTTGACCGCCGCGACGATATCCAGAAAGCGCTGACTGAAGCAGGCATCCCGACCGCCGTCTACTATCCGCTGCCGATGCATTTGCAGCCAGCCTATGCCAGCTATGGCGATGGCAAGGGTTCGCTTCCGGTTTCGGAAATGCTGAGCGAGCAGGTTCTGAGCCTTCCCATGAATCCATATTGGACCGAGGCCGATGTAGAGACGGTGGCGGATGCGCTTGCAACTGCCATTTCCGCGCAACGCCAAGCCGCCTAAGGAAAAGAATGTCGGAATTTGCTTCAAGCGCTGCCGCGCAGTTGTTCGATCGGATCGGCGGTCGTCAAAGCGTAGTCGGGATTATCGGAATGGGGTATGTCGGCCTGCCCTTGGCCGTCGCCGCCTTCGATGCCGGATTCGCCATTACAGGCTTTGACGTTGATCCGGCCAAAATTTCCGGCATCAACAACGGTCAGTCACCGATCGGCCGGATAGCGGACGACAAAATCGCTGCAATGCGCGCTGCGGGCCGGTTTGAAGTAACGGACAATTATGACCGGCTGGCCGAATGCGATGTCATCGTCATTTGCGTCCCCACGCCGCTCAACAAATATCGGGAACCAGACCTTTCCTACGTCGTTGGCACAACGCAAAGCATTGCCGAGCATGTGCGGGCGGGCCAGATAATCTCTCTCGAATCGACGACCTACCCTGGCACGACCCGCGATGTTATGCGTCCGATACTGGAGGCAAGCGGCCTCAAATCGGGAACCGATTTTTTCCTAGCCTATTCACCCGAACGCGAAGATCCGGGCAACCCGGATTTTCATACCGCATCGATACCCAAGGTTGTGGGTGGCGACGGTGCAGATGCAAGCCGGTTAGCGGAATTATTCTATGGTGCTGTGGTTGAACGGGTCGTGCCGGTCAAGTCGTGCGAGGTCGCCGAAGCGGTCAAGCTGACCGAGAATATCTTTCGATCCGTCAACATCGCTCTCGTGAATGAACTCAAGATCATTTATGATCGGATGGGTATCAACGTCTGGGACGTGATCGATGCGGCCAAGACCAAACCCTTTGGGTATATGGCATTTTACCCTGGGCCGGGTCTGGGCGGACATTGCATCCCGATCGATCCATTCTACCTGACCTGGAAGGCGCGCGAATATTCGGTCCCCACGCGCTTCATCGAACTGGCAGGGGAAGTGAATACCGTCGCTCCCTTTCTCGTTGTCGACAAGCTTGTCGGCGCACTCAGCCAATATGGTCGCAAACCGTTGACGGGGAGCCGGATCCTGATGCTGGGGGTCGCGTACAAGAAGAATGTCGAGGATACGCGCGAGAGCCCGGCATTTGTACTGATCGAGGAGCTTGAGCGGCGCGGGGCGATCGTCGAATTTCATGACCCTTATGTGCCTGTCATTCCGCACATGCGCGAGCATGCAGCAATGTCCGGGCGAAAAAGTGTGCAGCTGAATGCCGGACAGATATCGGGCTATGATGCCATCCTGCTTTGCACCGACCATGACGGGGTCGATTATCAGCTGGTGTCCCAGTCGGCGCAGCTTGTAATCGATACGCGCAATGCAATGGCGGGCACTAATGGCAAGGCAATCATTGTCCTCGCCTGAAAACGCGGAGGCCATCGAAACTTTGTCGCCTGAACTGCTTAGCAGTGCTAGGGGATAGGCGGCATGTTGTTTCGCATCCTATCGCTGCTTGTATACGGCCTCTCCTTTCAGCTGGCCTATCAGCAATATCTTGCGCCGACCTTTGACTATGCGTCCTACCGCAATGTCGAAATGACGTTGTCGCACCATCTGCTTACCCTGGCCTTCGTTGCGGCGCCGTCGATATTGTTCAGGGACAGGCCGACACCGGCGGCATTTGGTGCCGCACTAATATATGTCGTGGTGTATGTGCCCGGGCAGATCATGATCCCGCGCATGCTCGATGACCTGTATTTCCCAACATTGTCCATTCAGGCCGTGCTGGCAGCCAGCATGGCGGTCATCAGCTATTTTTCCGGCGTTGGTGCTGCGCGCCGAATCGAGCCGGAGCCGATAGGACGCGATTTGACGATGCTTGTGCTTGTGCTTGCCGTGCCTTGCCTGCTGGCGATGGTGGCAACAAATTACCAGCATATGCGCCTTGTCGATTTTGCCGGAGTCTACGACCTCCGCGAGGATTCGTCTAAGGCCGCGCAATTGCCGGTTCTGGCTTATACCAATTTGTGGCTGGCCTATTGCTTCCTACCCTATTTCGTGACGCGCGGCATATTGATGCGCGAATGGATTTCATTCGCATTCGGCTTAGTCGGCTGCTTGCTGATTTATCTGGCGACCGGTGCGAAGGCGCAGATTCTGCTTCCGATCATCATGATGGGAATTTATTTCGTATCCGGACGGGTCAATCTGACATTGGGCCGATTGGCGGCGATCAACGTCGTGCTGGTGCTGATTTGCACTGCCTTGCCGACCGAGGGGGCATTCGGCACGATCAAATTTCTCTATCTGATGCGGACGTTGAGTACCGGTGGCCTGACGATGTCGCTCTACTACGAGTTTTTTTCGTCGTTCGGCTTTACCAACTACACGCATATCAACCTGATCGGACCGATTATCGGCACCTATCCCTATGGCGGCTATTCGATGGGGCAGGTTATCGGACTGCAATATTACAACAGCGAACTGGCAAATTATAATGCCAATTTCTGGGCCAGCGATGGCTTTGGGGCCATGGGTATAGCTGGGGTTCCGATCATTACCGCCATTTTATGCACGATCCTGGTGGTGATGAACCGGCTGGCATCCTTCTTTGATCCGCGTTTTGTCTCTCTCTGGCTGACCGGTTTCTGGCTCGCCATGCTGAACCTGCCCCTTTCAACGGCGATGTTGTCGGGTGGCGGCCTGCTGACAATGCTGCTGCTGATGACGGCGCGACTGCAAGGCGTGGCTGGCCGGGCGCGAAGCGGAGCTGCTTTGACGTCGCCACGAACGGCATAACCCAACCAGAAGATCCACGAATGAAAATCGTCCATATTGAAGACTTTGTGCACCCCGACGCCGGGTATCAACTGAACTCGCTTGCGCCGCTCCAGCGGGCACAAGGGCATGATGTGACGATTGTTACCGGGCAGTTGGACAAGATTCCCGACGACCTGACGGCATTTTTCGGTCGTGACAATATCGAAGAGCGAGACCGGCAATTCGAGATCGAAACCGGAGTCAGGATCATCCGCTTGCCGCTGCTCGGCTTTTATAGTGGCCGTGCCATTTTCGCGCCGGGCCTTGTCCGCACAGTCAACAGCCTGCGTCCCGATGTTGCCTTCGTGCATTGCGAAGACACAGTAACCGGAATGACTTTTATTCGTCTGTCACGCTGGTTGCGCTACCCGATCGTGCTCGACTGCCATATGCTGGAGATGGCCTCACAGAACCGCTTTCGTGAGTATTTCCGCAAATTTTTCAGAATGTTCATAACGCCGATTATCCTCAAGGAGCAGATTCCGCTCATTCGCGTGGTGGAGAGCGACTTTGTCGAGAAATGCCTCGCTATTCCGCTGTCCCATACCGAATTGCTGTCCTTCGGCACCGACACGCATTTGTTCTCGCCTAGTGCAGACACGCGCGTTCGAATGCGGAGCGACCTGGGATTGGCCGACGATGCATTCGTCATCATGTACGCGGGAAAGTTTGAGGAAACCAAAGGCGGCAAGTTCCTGGCGGAGACACTTCGTGCGCGCTTCCCTGAAATCGGCGGAAGGCCGATAGAAGTGCTTGCTATCGGCAATACAAACGGCAGTTATGGCGCTGAGGTGGAAGCCATTTTCGCGGAGTCCGAGAACAAGATCGTCCGGCGACCAACGGCCAAGTTCCGGGAACTCGCCCGCTATTATCAATGCGTCGACCTTGCGATCTTTGCCAAGCAATGCAGCATGAGCTTTTTTGAACTGCAATCCTGCGGTGTACCGGTGCTCTTCGAATCCAACGAGATCAACAGCGGGCGCTGTTTCAATTCAAACGCCTTTTGCTTCGAACCGGGCAATATGGATGATTTTCGCGCAAAGATTATCGAATTGGCCGGAACACCGCCGGAGGTTTATCGGCGATATCGGACCAATGCCCGTCAGTACATATTGGACAATTTCGATTATGTACCTATTGCGCAACAGTTTACCGATGTGCTGACACGCGCAATCGCGGCGTGGAAAGCCAAAGGCCGTCCGACCTATTCTGATTAATATCCTGCGTCGCAGGCACCGTGAGAAAGCAAGAAATGATCCGTATCCTGACCGTCGTCGGCGCGCGCCCCCAGTTCGTCAAGGCCGCCGTTGTCAGCCGTGCGCTGGCCGCGACCTCGATGGTAGAGGAAATCATGGTTCACACCGGACAGCATTTCGATGCCAATATGTCCGACGTCTTTTTCGATGAGATGAAAATCCCCGAACCCGACCACAATCTGGGGATAGGCGGGGGAACGCACGGTGCGAACACAGGCCGGATGCTGGAGCAGATCGAGCAGCTGCTGTTCGGCGAAAAGCCCGATATGGTTCTGGTATTTGGCGACACCGATTCGACGCTGGCGGCGGCGCTGGCGGCGGCGAAGCTCATGATTCCTATCGGGCATGTTGAGGCAGGCCTGCGCTCGTTCAATCGGGCAATGCCCGAGGAAATTAACCGCGTGCTGACCGATCATATATCGGATCTGCTATTCTCGCCTTCCGATGTGTCGGTCGGAAATCTGGCGCGCGAAGGGATTGCGGCAGACAAGGTCCACTGCACGGGCGATGTCATGTTTGATGCAGTCGAAATGTTCGCGCCTGTGGCTGCGCAACAATCGAGCATTTTGAGCGATCTGGGGATCCGGCGCGGCGAATATGCGCTATGCACCATTCACCGCAAGGAGAATACCGATGCGCTTGACCGGCTGCATTCGATATTTGCCGGCCTCGCTGACAGCGGGGCGCAGATCATCCTGCCGCTACATCCGCGTACCCGCAACGTGCTGGCCGCCAATGACATCCCGGTAGGCGCCAATATCCGCATCATAGATCCTGTCGGCTATCTCGACATGCTTGCGCTGCAGGAAGGCGCGCGCCTCGTCGGAACCGACAGTGGTGGTGTGCAGAAGGAGGCGTTCTTCCTGAGCGTGCCATGCATCACCTTCCGCGATGAAACCGAGTGGGTGGAACTGGTCGAAATCGGGGCGAACAAGCTTGTCGGCGCCGATCGGGAGGCCATCGCGACAAGTCTTGCGGCCCGGCTAGCGCCGGTATCGCGCCAGCCGCTTTATG
This sequence comes from Sphingomonadaceae bacterium, assembly GCA_020847445.1. GTDB lineage: Bacteria > Pseudomonadota > Alphaproteobacteria > Sphingomonadales > Sphingomonadaceae > Sphingorhabdus_B. The sequence continues at coordinate 65,011 of JADLBY010000119.1, forward strand.
GTGATGGCTCTGCTTCGCATATCATTGCCAAGACGATTGTTGCACATTTGCGTTGAAGTCCCGACCTGTCAGGTTGACCGTCGCGCAACCTGTTCGATGATGCCGTGCATGTCGGACAAAAAGCGCTCGGTCGTAAAATTGGCCTTGGCGTGTTCTAGGTTTGCGTGAGCAATTTCGCGCATCTCAGCTTTCCTGCTTGCGAGTTGCCCGAACAGCTCCCGCAGCGCCGCCGCTGACTTTTTCTCGACCGAATAGCCGTTCACACCGTTCGTGAATGTATCGAAAATTCCACTATGATCTGTGGTCACGACAACACAGCCTGAGGCAAAGGCCTCCAATATGCTGATGGGCTGGCCTTCATAGGGATAATAAGTGGGCAGCAGAAACAGATGTGCTGCGGCCAGCGCGGCCCGCTTTGGCTCTCCGGACACCGTCCCCAGATATCGCAGCTCCTCAAAGGGTGCGATGGATTGCCGGAAACGGGCTTCATCGTTTGCATCAAAAAACCGACCGGCAAAATCAACACGCAGCTTTTGGCGGATGAGCGGGTCAAGGCCCGCAAATGCTTCAACGATCTCCACATGCCCCTTCCCGGGAAGCGGATTGCTCAGGAACAACATGCACAGCGGACCATCGCTATCGAACTTGGCGTCGATGTCGTCATGGGTTGAAAAATGGGCTGCTTCGGCGAAGTTGGCGACAAATTTCAATCGTTCAGGCCGAACCGCGCCGCGAAAAATGTCGCGCATCCTTTCGCCCAGCACGATCACTGCGCCAAAGCGGCTGAGAAATGGGTAGTTGAGCCAGCGAAACAGACCGGTTCGCCCCCGCATCAAGCGCCGCATGCCGGCACCGCCATGCAGGTGCATCACCACATGATCGAGCTTTCCGATACAGGCGATGTAGAATAGCAGGTCTTTAAGATTGCCGCCGATCGATTCGGCACCGGTGAAATAAATCAGATCGCATCGCGATTTCAGTTTCCAGACGCGCACCACGCGACCCAGCGACGACAATATGTGCCGGATTGCGCTGTTCCCTTGGCTATCCGGGTCGCGGCTGAGATTGACAATGTCGAACACATAGTCGTTGCGGAGGCCATCGATAAGGATGTCGCAGGCAAGTGATTGCCCGGTAACTGGCGGAGACACAGGACCGATGAATAAAATGCGCTTGCGCAGATCGGGACTAGCCATGGCAGGTCTAAATCCTCGTGACGACGATACCGCGCAGTTGGTAGATCGCGCCGTCCGTGCTGCTGATCGCGGTGGCTTCGCCGGATACTGGCAGGTCCAGCCGATTGCCCTGGACATCGACCCACCCGATCTGTCGCGCAGGGTTTCCGACCATCAGGGCAAAATCGGGCACATCCCTGACCACCACCGTACCCGCGCCGATCAAGGCATAGGTACCCACGGTAACGCCACAGACGATCGTACAGTTCGCACCCAGTGCGGCACCCTTGCGAATGGTGGTTTGCCGATACTCGTCCTTGCGCTCGATGAACGCCCGCGGATTGATGACGTTTGTGAACACCATGCTGGGTCCACAAAATACATCATCCTCAATGATGACGTCGTCATAAACCGATACATTGTTCTGGATCTTGACGCCGTTACCGATGACGGCCCTGCCGCCGACGTAGACATTTTGGCCGATGCTGCATCGCTCCCCGATTGCGGCGCCCGAGCAGACATGAACCCAATGCCAGATGCGCGTCGCATCTCCGATATTGGCACCTTCGTCGACTATGGCTGTCGGGTGAATGCTATGGGCCATGATATTTCCTTTATTCGCTGGCGTTAATTGTGCTGGGCCGTCGCGCCGTCGACGCCAAATCGGCCAATGTGCTTTCGATCCGATCGATGAGCGTGTTCCGGTCGAACTGCGCGCGTGAATAGGCGAGGGCCGCCTTCCCCATCGCGGCCCGGTCGGAAGCCGACAGGGCCTTAAGTTTCAGGACGGCATCTGCAAGGTCTTCGGGTCGCCCGGCAGGCACGGCGCATCCAGCCCCGGATTCGGCAATCACTGCGGCCCCTTCGCCGTCCAGCATAGCCAGAACGGGGCGTCCGGATGCCAGATAGGACTGGACCTTGCCGGGAATGGTCATCGCAAATATCGGCTCTGCCTTCAGCGTCACCAGCAATGCATCTGCATGCTTGTAAAAGGAAGGCATGCGCTCAAGCGGATAAGCCCCTGTCATCACGATATTGTCGAGCTGCTGCTCCGCGATCTGGCCGCGGACCCATGCAGCCATGCGTCCTTCGCCTACAATTATAAAGCGGACGTCGGAATGTTCGCGCAGCAGTGTGGCGGCCTTGACAAGCGAAGGAAAATCCTGCGTCTCGCCAATATTGCCCGCGAAGACGATTGTGAACAGATCGGGACGTCGCTCTACCTCCGGCGCGAATGCAGCGCTGTCGGGACTTTGCAGGTCTTCCGACCAGCTTGGCAGATACTCTATCCTTGGCGCATGCGAAGCATGCTCCAGAACTTTGGGTACAAAGCTGCGGGATTGCACAAATATGCAGTCGCAGCGGTCGTAGATGAAACCCACCAGCCGTCCGACCAGCGCGAGCAGTCGCGGTGACGTGACAACGCCCAGTGCTTTCAGCGTATCCGGCCA
>JADLBY010000120.1 GCA_020847445.1 Sphingomonadaceae bacterium
CCCAGCTCGAATTGCCGATGCGGCCAATGCCCGATCCGATCGTTACCGGCGCGGGGAAATTGCCCTCGCGCAGATAGTTGATCTCCACCGAGGCGACCATGGTACGCTCATTTGCAGGCCGCTCCGTCCATGGCCGCGCCTTTCGGTGCAATTGCACCCGGGCATTTTCGAACAGCGACGCAAAGGCGACATTGTTCAGATGCCCATTGATATCCATGTCCTGAAAGCGCGTGTCGCTTTCGAGGATGATGGGATAGGCGGCCAGGTTCAGCCGCCAGCCGTCCGGCTTGGCCATTACAGCTTGCGCCCGATCAGTTCCTTCATGATCTCGCTCGTGCCGCCGAAGATGCGGGTTACACGGGCGCCACGGAACTGCTTGGCGATCGGATACTCGTTCATAAAGCCTGCGCCGCCATGCAGCTGGAGGCATTTGTCGACGACTTCGCCCTGCAACTCGGTGTGCCAAAGTTTGGCAGCCGAAGCTTCTTCCGGGGTGAGTTCCTTCCTCATGTGCCGCGCGAGCGCCCAGTCGATATGCGCCCAGCCGACCTGCAGCTTGGCCTTCAGGTCGGCAAGGACAAAGCGGGTGTTCTGGAAATCGAGGATCGGTTTGCCGAATGCCTTGCGTTCGCGCACAAATTCGACCGTCTGGTCAAAGCTGCGCTGCGCACCGGTCTGCGCGCCGATGGCAATCGACAGCCGCTCCTGCGGCAGCTCGCTCATCAGATAGATGAAGCCCATGCCTTCGGCACCCAGGCAGTTGGTGATCGGCACACGCACATCTTCGAAGAACAACTCGGACGTGTCGGCGGCATCGAGCCCGACCTTGTCGAGATTGCGTCCGCGCTTGAAACCTTCACGATCGGCTTCGACGAGGATGATCGATACGCCCTTATAGGCAGGGTTCGCGTCAGGATCGGTCTTGGCGCAGACGAGGATCAGGTCGGCATTCTGGCCGTTGGTGATATAGGTCTTGGCGCCGTTGACGACATAATGGTTGCCGTCCTTCTTCGCGGTGGTGCGCATCCCCTGCAGATCCGAACCCGTGCCCGGCTCGGTCATGGCGATCGCGGTGATGACTTCGCCCGACACCATCTTGGGCAGCCACTGCTTTTTCTGCTCTTCGGACCCATATTGGATGATGTAATTGGCGACGATGTCGGTTTGCAGCGAAAAACCGGTCGCGACATCGGTGTTATAGCCGAATTCCTCGTTGATGATCGCGTTATAGCCGAAATCGAGGCCGAGGCCGCCATATTCTTCGGGAACCGTGGGGCAGAGCAGGCCAAGCTCGCCCGCCTTGGGCCACACTTCGCGCGGCACCAGCCCTTCGGCGTCCCATTTGTCGGCATTGGGCTCGATCTCTTTGGCGACAAACTGGCGCACCGTCGAGCGGAAGGCTTCATGGTCTTCGTTATAGGCGGTGCGGTGCAATGCATCGAGCGACATGGCGCGATTCTCCTGATACTGTTCCGGCCGCCAGAAACAGCAAGCCGAGGTCAGCGTCAAGCGTCAATTTAATTGCGTGATTAAACCGCTTCGCCTGCCTCGCGCGCCCGGGCGATGATGGTGCGTTCTGCCGTGGGCACGGTGCGATAGGCCGCAATCAGCAATGCCAGCGCAATCGGTGCAACGCCGATCAGCGACAATATGCCAAAGCGCAGGTCGCCGACCAGTTTACCATCCACCATGGTTCCGGCCAGATCGGAAATCTGCCCGACCATATAGGGGCCGAAGGACAGGCCGACCAGCGTCGTTCCAAGGAAGAAAGCCGCAGTTGCCGTTCCGCGCATACGCGGCAGCACAAGGTCTTGCGTGGTGGCGGCAGCTGCGCCGAGCGCGGTCGCGCCCAGCATGCCGGCGACAAAATTCATCGCGTAGAACAAGGTTGAATTGTCTGTGGTATAGCCGATCCAGATCGGAATGATCGGACCGACGACGCCGAAGATGATGATCAGGATACGGCCTGCCGGATTGCGCATCCGCAGCGCATCGGCCATCCGCCCGCCGATGATGACGCCCAGGAATCCGCTTACCGCGCCATTGGCGCCCAGGATGAAGGCCAGTTCCTGCTTGGGCAGTTTCAGCACGACTTCGGCATAGGGCGCCGACCAGAAACCGAGGGCATAGGCCGCGAGCGAAACAAGGCCATAGCCCAATGTGGTGCAGAGGAAGGCAGGCGTGCCCCAGATCAGCTTGAAGGTCGCCGGATCGCGCGCGCGCAGCGCCGACGCCCACGAAAAGACGGCATAATAGCCAAAGCCAACCGCGGTCCATTGCGGGAAATTGCCGGTCAGTCCGATCATCCACCAGGCAAAGGCGGCGATGGCAGCGCCGGTCACGATATTGATCAGAAGGGCTGCCGGGCCGCGCTTCCACGCCCCCCAGATGGTGAAAGGAGGGACGATCATCGACAGGTCGCTGGCAAAGGCGCGAAACGGGGTTGGGTTGCTTTCGGTCGCGACCCCATCCATCGCGCCGCGCACCGGTTCGCGCAGCGTCGATATCCAGAGCGCGAGCAGCACGCCGGGAATGCCGACCGCAAGGAACGCCGCCTGCCATCCGGCCAGACCCATGGGCGCGTCGGCCGGATAGGCCTCGTTCCACGCCTTCACGATCAAGGCGCCGATGAACAGCGACACCCCGCCGCCCAGATACAGGCCCGACGAATAGATGGCGAGGGCGGTGGCGCGCTGCCGCTTCGGGAAATAGTCGGATATCAGCGAGTAAGCCGTTGGACTTGCGGTCGCTTCCCCAACGCCAACCCCCATGCGCGCCAGCGTGAGTTCGACCTGGTTGCGCGCAAAGCCCGACAATGCGGTCATCAGCGACCATAAGGCCAGCCCGATCGACAGCAGTCGCACCCGGCTCCAATTGTCGGCCAGTCGGCCAAGCGGAATGCCGAACAGGGCGTAGAAGACGGCAAAGGCGGCCCCGCCGAGAAAGCCCATATCGGCATCGGTCAGACCCAGATCGGCTTTGATATCAACGGCAAGAATGCTGACGATCTGCCGGTCGATGAAGTTGAGGATATAGACGATGACAAGGACGAACAGGACATACCAGCTATAGCCGGTCGCTGACTTTTCCCCCTGGGCGTTGGCGTTTTCAATCGACTCTGCATCGCTTGTTGCGCTCAACGTCATTCTCCTCGTTCTTGTCCCGCGTTTGCAGCTTGGGCTAGCAGAGGTTGGGTAAAGCGCAAGCGGGTAAAGGCGGAGACGGGCAGTTTCTGTACGGATGCCGTGCCCCGCCAGTTCGGCAAAAGCGCCGCAATCGTTCATATCGGGGCACCCAACCCCAAAAGACGCGGCAGGCCGTGTCCGGTTTTGCTTGAAATTGGAGTGTTTCCATCCAATATTGCAGCATCGAGCGGCTATGGTGCCGCTGCATATAGGAGACAGTAAATGGCTGAATGGTCTGATCCGCGGGTGACGCAAAACCATGCGGGCGTCACCATTGATGGCAAGCCGGTTGCCTCGACGGCGGTCGACGCGGGGCTTCGTGCCCATATGCTCAAGGTTTACAACTATATGACGTCGGGGGTGCTGCTCACCGGCATCGTCGCACTGCTTTTCGCCAATAGCGGTATGGCCGCGCAGGTGATGGCAACGCCGCTGCGCTGGCTGATCATCCTCTCGCCGCTCGCCTTCATCATGGTGATGAGCTTTGGCATCAACAAGCTTTCGACCGGTGCGCTGCAAGCGATGTTCTGGGCTTTTGCGGCCGTAATGGGTCTGTCGATGTCGACGATTTTCCTTGTCTATTCAGGGGAATCTATCGCCCGCACCTTCTTCGTCACGGCGGCGGCCTTCGCGTCGCTCAGCCTGTGGGGCTACACCACCAAAAAGGATCTGACCGGTTGGGGCAGCTTCCTGATCATGGGTGTTGTCGGCCTGCTGCTGGCGTCGCTCGTCAACATCTTTCTGGGATCGAGCACGATGGGCTGGGTGATCAGCTTCCTCGGCGTGCTGATTTTTGCAGGTCTGACGGCCTATGACACCCAGCGCATCAAGAGCGAATATTTCTATTTCGCCGGCCATGAATCGCTGGGCAAGATCGCCATCATGGGGGCGCTGAACCTGTATCTGGACTTTGTGAACATGTTCCAGTTCCTTTTGAGCTTCCTGGGCAGCCGGGACTAAGCACTTCCCGAACCGATTACGGAAAAGGCCCGGTGGAAATCCACTGGGCCTTTTTCTATGGGCAGTTCGGCGATGGATGCTTTATTTTCGTCCGTTAATCGTGTTGACAGTCGGAAACGTTATAACGGGTTCGCGGGAGTGATTTGAAATGGGGAAATTGGGTAGGGGATCCTGGATCGTCGGCTTGACATTGCTGGCTGCGGCGTGTGCGCCCGCGCCCAAGCCGATTGTGGTCGCGCCAAAGCCCGTGGCACCGCCTCCCGTCGTTCCCGCCACGCCCCCCATGCCCTTGCCGCCCGGCGGCGCCGCAGTGACGATGAAGGTGCCGATGATCGGTGCCGACGGTGTGCGTGTGACGCCCAATCGCGGTCTTTCGCGCGAGGAATATATCTGGCATCTGCGTTCGGGGCTTAATGTCGCGGCGCTCAACTGTCAGGGCCCGGTCTGGGGCGAGATTGCGCAGAATTACAACCGCTACCTGCAGGTACACAAAGGCCGTCTGGCGCAATCCAACAAGGCGGTCGATTCAGAATATGTCAAACGCTATCCCGGCCAGAATGGCCTGCGCGTGCGCGATACCAAGATGACCGACCTCTACAATTATTTCGCGCTGCCCCCTGTTCGCGCGGAATTTTGCGACAAGTCGCTCGCCAAATCGCGCGAGATCATAGCGCTGCCGTCGGCTGCGCTTCCCGAATATAGCTTTGGCGCGCTCGCCGATCTCGACGGGGTCTTCATCAACTTCTTCAACGCGTTTGAACAGTACAAGATCGATATCGTCGAATGGAATGCGCGCTATGGCCCCAAGCCAAGCCCGACGCCGGTGGCCACATCGGCCACCCCGGCAACCGGGGACTGATCCGTTCAGCCCTGGGCCGCCTGCGCGCTTGCGATCAGGTCATCGTCGATAGCCTTGGCGGCCAGATAGGCTGGGCGGGCCGTCACTCTCGCCGAATATGCCGCCAGACTGGCGCGCCTGGGCATCGTTCCAAACTGGATGCCCCATGTCACCTGTGATCCAACATAGACATCGGCCATGGTGAAACGGTCGCCGCAGACAAAGGCGCGTCCGGCGAACAGCGTATCGAGCACGTCGATCACCCGGTCATAATCGCCATAACCGAACATCATCTGCCGTTCGGGGGCGGGATCAAAGCCCGCAGCATGATTGGTAACCGCTGCCTCGACCGGCCCTGCGGCAAAGAACATCCAGCGATAATAATCCGCGCGCTCGGCCGGTGAAGGCGCCAAGCCGGGTTCCGGAAGAGCATCGGCCAGATACGCACAGATCGCCGCGCATTCAGTGACCGTCCTGCCATTATGGACGATGGCGGGCACCTTGCCCATCGGGTTGACCGCCAGAAAGGCGGCATCCTTCATGCTGCCGCCATATTCGAGCAATATCTGTTCATAATCCGCGCCCGCTTCATGCAGCGCCCAGCGTGCGATCTGCCCGCGCGACATCGGATTGGTGTAAAGGAGGATATTGTCCATGGCTTTGCTCCCGTCGAATCAGCGAGAACATTAATGGAACAAAGCCGCGCCGAAGTCAAAGCCGCGATCAGGCCATCTGGATATAGTCGCGCATCGCCGATGCTTCGGCCTCGATCTTTTCGATCCGGTATTTGACCAGATCGCCGATCGAAACAAAGCCTGCAATCTGGGTGCCTTCGGCCACAGGCAGGTGCCGGATGCGCCGCCGCGTCATCAGCGACAGTGCGGACAGCACCGGCGTGTCGGCGGTCACCGTTATCGCCGGGGCGGTCATCACATCCCCGACCCTTTTGCCCATCAGCGCTGCGCCGTGGCTTGCGAGCCCGTAAATCACATCGCGTTCGGAAAATATGCCCAGAACCTCGCCATTTTGGACAACCGGAAGCGCGCCGATGCGATGTTCCGCGAGTCGGGCGACAACTGTTTCCACCAGATCATCCGGTGATGCCGTGAAAACCGCGCCTTCGCGGCCCTGCAGGATGATAGCAATCGTCATCGCGTTCCTCCCATTCGTCTTGCCCCGTCGCGATTCATAGCATAGACGCGGCGCAGGATAAAATGACTCGACCCTCCCGCCTTGACAATCCCGAATATGCCGCCTTTGCCTGGGCGCGCTATCGCCGTCTGATGGGCTGGATGTTCGCGCTCACCCTGATGGTGACGGCGGTGGTTCTGGGGCTGTTCTGGTGGCAGAATGGCATGGTATCGATCCATTTCTTCATCGCGACTGCGATCGCCATCATCTTTTCGGTCATGCTGACGTCGGCGTTGATGGGGCTGGTCTTCCTTTCCAGCGGCACCGGCCATGACGAAGCGATCGATGATCCTTTTGCCGAACTGGCGGACGATGACCAGCACCGTCCATAACCTTCCGGCGCGCGGCGATCCGATCCTGCGCGTCGTGCCGCGTCCGGCTGACATCAACGCCAATGGCCATATTTTTGGCGGCTGGGTTCTGGCGCAGATGGATATTGCCGGTGGCATCATCGCAGGCCGGATTGCCGAGGGCCCCTGCGCTACGGTCGCCATCGACAAGATGGAGTTCATCGCGCCGATCCTGTTGCGCGACATCATCTCGGTCTATGCGTCGCTCGAACGGCGCGGCCGGACATCGATGGCGATCAAGATAGAGGTGATTGCGACGCGCGATCGTGGCGAGCAGGAAGTCAAGGTGACCGAAGGGCTATTCACTTTCGTCGCGCTCGACGAGCAGCATCGACCAAGGCCGTTGCCTTAAGCGGGGACGACCTCGACGATGCCCAGCACGGCTTCCTCGACCATTTTCCGATAGGCCGCCGACACCGGGATGCGCGTGCCATCTGCCATCAACAGTTCCAGCTTGCGACCCTGACGGCTGGCTTTGCGCACGGCTTCGCGCGCCACCCACCATGACCGGTGCACCTGCATCCCGTCAAAATCGGCCAATTCCTGCAACGCATCGCGGAAGCGGATCAGGATCAGTGCGTCGCCACGGTCGGTCGTCGCGCGCAGATAATGGTCCTCCATCTGCAGGTGCAGCAGGCGGGTTCCCAGATGATCCGGCAGCCGGGACAGGAAACGGATGCCCGCTGCCGGCCTCTTCTCCGCGCCGCCATGCAGGCCGATGGTCGCGATGATGAAAAAGGAATTTACGCCGATCGCCAGCAGGTTGATCGCGGTCAACTGGGCAAACAGGACCATCAACCCGGCTACGTCGCGCGACGGGCGCGGCACCGCATCGGGATTCTGGGACCGCGCGGCGGCAATCGACCAGCCGCCATATTCGATGGCGTGGACGACAAAAGTCATGGGGATGGTCGCAAACAGCACGCAGCCGAAAATCGCGCTCCACCGGCTGAAATCGTCAAAGGCCCGGGTCGAACGGATAATCCGTGCGGTTATCGGCATCATCGCCATGCCGAAAATCGCAAGGATGGCCAGCCAGTAACTCAACCGCACAAAGGGCTTGTCAGGGAACATCCCGAACGGCGTGAGAAATACGAGCAGAAGCGCGATGAGCAGATATTGCGCCAGATGCCGCAATTGATGTTGCCAATGCAGAGAGCACCAGTAATCGAGGAAACCGTGCAATGTCATCGGAAATGCCCGCCTTGTCCGTGTCTTATAGCATTAGTCGGGTGGACCAGCAAGCAACACGATCGGGTGTAGAAAATACGCGCTTCGTGAATTTGCCTTCGTCATTCGCGAATGATCTAGCGCATTTCGCGAATTCGCGATTGCGTGCGCGATGTTGCAATGGCATTCTGCACCAGACGTCAAACCCCTTGACGCCAAATTTTCGATTTGAGAGTCGAATTGCCTCGAAGCGGACGGACCCCATTCGTCCGCTTCAGTTTTCCAGCTTCAGCTCATAATATAGGGTCGCTTCGCCGTTGGCGGCTATGGTCGCCTTCCATGTCGGCATGCCGTCGACCTTTACGACCTGCGAGGGCTTGCCCCGCAACTCGTAGGGAATCTCGATTTCCACATTGACCGGTTCGTTGCGGGCGTTGGTCACGTCGACCCTGTACCTTTGTCTTTTGCCGGTTTCGCTTATGCGGCTGACGGCATAGCGGACATCCGAAGATTGGCCGATAGCCATTTCGATTTCGTCACCTATGGCCCGGTCGTTCAGTGTCGATTGTCCGGCGAGCAGCGGCCCATAGTCGCTATCCTCGAACAGCATGACCTGTCCGGACGGCATCGGCAGGCCCAGTCCCTTTTCCTTGCTGTTCTCTCCCCTGAACAATATCGTCATCGGCCGGCTCTGGCCTTCGCCGCCATCAGCATCATCGACATTGGCGGTGTAGAGGCGGTCAAAAGCCGTATCCGGCTTCACGATCATCGCGACTTGCTTCTGGCCCTTGGCGTTGACCGTAACCGGCTCGGGGATGCGATAGAGTTTAAGGTCGCCGACATTTTCCTGCTCGGCAACCACGACCGCGACCGGGGCCAGCTGGTCGGCTTTCCGGCGCGAGCCGGTGACGATCAGGTCTTCGGCGCCAAGTGCGGCGACGGGCGAAGCCATCTCGTACATGGGCGCTGGCGGCGGCGGGGCGTCCGGATAATAGCCGGGACGGAACGGCACCTGATGCGTGCGTTGCATCGGCCAGCAGCTGAGGTGGAGCGCGCCGCCCGTGGGCCTTGGCTGCGCGCCGCGCGCAACGCGGTTCGGTTCGCCCGCTATTGCCATGGTATTGGCATTGACGAAGCTCTGGTTGCCGCCATTGGCAAGTGTCAGCCAGGCGAAGAAATCGATCTTGCCCTTTCCCGTCGCAGCGCCGCTCACCGGTTTTGCCTGCGCGACATAATTGGCCTGCCAGTCGAAACCCGATGCCATATAGGTAAGCGTCAGCTTGACCGTAACCGGCGCATCGCTCTGGGTTATGATCGACAGTGTCGGCTTGGCCGACAAATTCTGCGGCAGGCCACCATATTGCATCCGCTCCGGCAGGCCGGTGCAGCGCAGGGCTTCATAGCCTTCGTCGGTCTGCAGCACGACACCGCCGCTGGGGCCTGCGGTGATTATTGCGCGCTGCTCGCGCGTCTTGCCGGTCGCCTTGTTCGTGCGCGTCAGCATAACCTCACGCTTGAGATAGGCATCGACCAATCCCGAAGGGGACAGCAACCGGGCGTCGCGATTTTTCTCACGCACACCCTTGGGCAGGCCGGTGACGATCGCGCTTTCGGGGAACATGCCTTCGGCCACGCCTTCGAAACGGATCAGGCTTTCGCCCGCAGGGATGGAGACGGTACGGGTTTCGGTGACCAGCGCATAGCCTTGCGGCCAATTCGCGTTGATCGGCGCCTCTCCCCTGCCGCTGGCTCTGTAAACCGTCAGCGAAACATTCTCCGGACCATCGGATGTGGTGATGCTTTGCGCGGCCACGGGGGCGGCGGAAAGCATCAGTGCAAAGGCAAGGCCCGCCCGCATTTGAGGATCAGTAGCGGCTGTCGAAAGTGGCGGTCAGTATGGCCTTGCCATTGGCCGGCACCGGCACGCTCCATTCGACCCGATCGGCCGAAACCCGCTTGCCTTCCATGCTCTGTTCGGTGATCCGCACATCGCCCCACAATCCGTTCTGGCCAAGATCGACCGTGATCGGGTTGTTACGGGCATTGGTCAGTTCATATTGCATCCTGGTTTTCCAGCGGGTCGAACTGATCCGCGTCCGTTCGACAACCACGGTCTTGACCTTCACGTCAAAGGCGTCGCCGGTCCGGATCGACATCTGCGAGCCCATCGGCGTGGCTTCGATCATGCTTTCGCCGATGAATTGCGGGTCGCCGCGCTTGTCGCGCATATAGACGCGCATCGTGCCAGCGGGCAGCTGGTCGCCCAGCCCGCCAGCGCGCGAGGTCGAAAATTTGAGCACCGAGGATGCACTGGCGGCTTCGTTGGTCGCCAGCCAGCCATTATTATATTCATATGTGCTGCGCGCGGGAGCGGCCTTTACGTCGAGAAAGCTGACCTGCTTCTGCTGCGCATTGGCAATCGTGGTGCGTTCGGCCAGCGGATAGAGATAATAATCGCCCAGCCGTTCGCGGTCGTTGCTTTCGGTGCCCGCCTCGTCGATCGTGCCGGTGACCGGATTCCAGGGCGTCATATATTTGCGCCGCCCGCCGCCCGCATTGGGGTTGCCGGCAACCAGCAGCACATTGGCGTTCGCATAGTCGGTGCCGGTATTGTTGGTCAGCGTGACCCAGCCCTGCACGTCGATGGTCTGCTTCGCATCGTCGAACAGCGTGACATAGTCCGACGTCCAGCCAAGGCCGGGGGTCAGATAGGTCAAAGTCGTAGGCGTCAGCCCGCCTTTGGATTCGAGCGTTACCGAGAGCGTCGGGCGCGCGCGCAAATTGGGGGGAACCTTGTCGAAAATCACCCGCACGGGCAGCCCGTCGTCGCGCAGCACCTCGATCGTGTTGCCCACCTGCAGGACAACACCGCCATTGGCCGCCAACACCCTGGCGGGCACGCGTACTTCGGCGCCGGTGGCGGGATTGGTGCGGATCAGCGTCACCATCTGCCCGACCGCTTTCTCCATCAGCTTGGCAGGGGTGAGCAGGTCATAGTCGAAATTCTGTTCGACAATGCCGATTCCGGGGCCGGTCAGGGTGACGGTTTCGGCGCGGATCTGTGCGGAAACATCAGGAAATTCCTGCTTTGATCGTCCCGCCGGCATGGAGAGCTTGCGCGTGTCCTGCACAAGGCTCTGGCCATTTTGGTAGATGGTGACGGCAACATCGCCCTGCGCGGTTGCACCGCCGGGAACGGCTACGGTCGTCGCGTCCTGCGCCAACAAGGGTGTGGCCAGCACACCTCCCAATGCCAAGAGCCAGGCTGCACGCATATTGCTACTCCCCCGATAGTGGTCGCTATCTGGTGGCGTATTTTTTTCAACATGACCAGAGCCTTAATGGCCCGGGATTCGGACCACAGGGCGGATGTGCGGATGTGTCGGCGCTATTCGGCGGCGACGGTTTCGCCTTCGGACAGCTTGGGCTTGCGCGCGCGGGGTTTGCGCACAGGCTTTTCCGCTACCACGATTTCGTCTTCGTCATTTGCCGCGCCGATTGCGGGCGGCAATGCCGCCAGATCAAGGCCCAAATCCGGGGCCTCGCTTTCGCGCGGTTGCTGACGATCGTTGCGATCATTGCGGTCGCGACGATTGCGGTTGTTGCCGCGATCATTCCGGTCGCGACGGTCGTTGCGCTGCGGACGCCGGTCTTCATCGTCGCCCTGACGCAGATCGGACTCGATCTCGGCGCCGTCGCTTTCCTCGTCGACGGCTTCGGCAGGATCGCCGTCGCGCTCATCCTCGCGCCAATCGCCACCTTCGCGGTCGTCATTGCGCCATTCGCTGCGCTGCGGGCGGCTTTCTTCCTGACGGCTGCGGAAATCGGCGAGCACGCGGAAATAATGGTCGGCAAACTGGTGATAATATTCGGCCTGCACCCGATCGCCGTTCAGCTGCGCGTCCTGCGCCAGCTTTTTGTATTTTTCCAGCATCTGCGCAGCGTTGCCGCGCGCGCGGTTGTCGATGCGATTCTGGTGATCGTACCCGTTGCGATTGTTGTTCTGCGCGCGATTATTACCCCGGCCGCGACGGCGGCTGGTCTGCCTGTTGTTCATAAAGACTTTTCCGTCCTGATAAAAAGCAACCCGATTTCCGTGTGTTGTGTCCTCAACGCGACCGCCCTGTGCGGTCCCCCTCATAGTCATTGATGCGTTGGGGCAGCTTCCCAAAAAGGGCCGGGTTCCGGCCACATCGCTGCGAAGCTGGGGCTGCCGTAGCCCGACTATCCAGCGATTCCAAGCGAAATTTATCCACTGTCGGGTTTAGATAGGCTTAACGCCCGGACGATGCCTGCAAGGTCGGGGTGCGGCTGGACGGCCAGGCCCTGATTCGTAGCCAGACCCGAAATGGCTTCAGCCTGACCCTGCCCAATCTCGAATATCGCCACGCCGCCGGACGCAAGCAGTGCCGAAACTTGCGGAATCAGCCGCTTGTAGTCCTCAAGTCCGTCTGTGCCTGCGAACAGCGCGCTGGCCGGTTCGAAGGCACGCACCTGCGGCGCCAGATCAGCGTCGGTTTCGACATAAGGCGGATTGCAGAGGATGAGATCATATTGCCCCAGGTCATCGCGCCAGCCCGAGTCCCGCCAGCTGCGGTGCAGAAAGGTCGTCCGCGCGCCGAAGCCCAGCCGGTCGGCATTGCCCTGTGCAACCGCCAGCGCGGCGTCGCTCGCGTCGATGGCCACACCGGCAGCATCGGGAAAGAGCGACAGCGAAGCCAGCAGCAGCGCGCCCGATCCCGTGCCGAGATCAAGGATTCGCGCAGGCGGCGTGCGGCTTCGAAAATGGGTGCGCGCAGCCTCGATCAGCGTTTCGCTGTCGCCGCGCGGGATCAGGGTCGCCGGTGTAACCGTCAGGGTCTGATCCCAGAACTCCTGATAGCCGCGTATATAGGCGACCGGCTCGTGCGCCAGCCGCCGCAACAGAAGCGCCTCAAAATCCGGCGGCGCCTGCAGATCGCGGGCGCGCAGCAGCAGGTCGTTGCGGCTGAGGCCAAGCGCGTGCGCCATCAACAGTTCGGCATCGAGCCGTGGCGTATCGCTCACCGCCTCCAGTGCCTTTGTCGCGGTGGCCAATTGCTGTGAAACCGGCTTGTTCATTTGCTGGGCGTCCCTTGCTCCAGCGTGCCACCCAGCCGCCCGCATTCGCCCACATTCACATATTTCCAGCGTTCGGGCATATAGTCCCTGGTCGCGGTTCCGGCGCAATCCGTTCCCGGGCCTGCTGCGCAATCATTATACTGGGCCAGCGCTACGCCATAGCATTTCTCGCGATCCGCCTTTTGCGGCTCTGGCATCACAAGTCCGCGGCCCTTTTCGTCATAGACAATGTCGGTGGTGGTGGGGCGCTCGCATGCCGAAAGGCTCGCCGCAGCCGCCAACAGGCTTGCGAGATGTTTCAGATCATTATGCCCCTTGCGCCCCATATACCCCCGATAGCGCGAAAAGAATTGGCCAGCTATGGCGAAGCGCATGCAACCCCGATTCGACTCCCGATTTGATTTCAAGGTCCGTGCGACTGACGGCAAGGCCCGCACCGGCAGCATCCGGATGCTGCGCGGCGAAATCCGCACGCCCGCCTTCATGCCCGTTGGCACCGCCGCCACGGTAAAGGCGATGCGCCCCGCCGAAGTGCGCGCGACCGGTGCCGACATCATCCTTGGCAACACCTATCATCTGATGCTGCGCCCCACGGCGGAGCGGATGGCGCGGCTGGGCGGGCTGCACAATTTCATGGGCTGGGACCGGCCGATCCTGACCGACAGCGGCGGCTATCAGGTGATGAGCCTGTCTTCGCTGCGCAAGATCAGCGAAGAGGGCGTCGCCTTCCAGAGCCATCTCGACGGATCGCGCCACATGCTCTCGCCCGAACGCTCGATGGAAATACAGCGGCTGCTCGGATCGGACATTGTGATGGCGTTCGACGAATGCCCCGCCAACGGCGTCTCGCGCGACGAGGCGGCAAAATCGATGGCGCTGTCGATGCGCTGGGCGCGGCGTTCGCGCGACGGTTTCGACAGCGGCGGCGACCATGCGGCGCGCGCGGCGCTGTTCGGCATCCAGCAGGGCTCGCTCGACGAAAGGCTGCGCAAGGAAAGCGCCGACGCGCTGATCGACATCGGTTTCGATGGCTATGCCGTTGGCGGCCTCGCGGTCGGGGAAGGGCAGGAGGCGATGTTCGGCTGCCTCGATTTCGCGCCCGACATGCTGCCTGCCGACCGTCCGCGCTATCTGATGGGGGTGGGCAAGCCCGACGATCTGGTTGGCGCGGTCGAACGCGGTATCGACATGTTCGATTGCGTGCTGCCGACGCGGAGCGGGCGCAACGGACAGGCCTTTACGTGGGGAGGGCCCGTCAATATCCGCAATGCCAAACATGCCGAGGATCAGGGGCCTCTGGATGCGCGCTGCGATTGCCCGGTGTGCAGCACATGGAGCCGCGCCTATCTCCACCACCTTGTCCGTTCGGGCGAGATTTTGGGGGCAATGCTGATGACGCAGCACAATCTGCATTTCTACCAGTCGTTGATGGCGGCGATGCGGGCGGCGATTGCGGATGCGCGATTTGCCGCCTTCGCCGCCGATTTCAGGCGCGACTATCTGAAGAAATAGCGCTAGTTACCGATCATGGCTGAGAATATTGCACAGGGCACGGTCCACCAACTCCCCGAAGATTTGCGCAAGGCACTCACGGCCGATGCGGCAGTCCTGGCGCTCTGGCAGGCCATTACGCCATTGGGGCGGAATGAATTTATCTGCTGGGTGGAGGACGCCAAGCAACCCGCCACCCGCGCCAAGCGAATCCGCCGAACGGCTGAGGAACTGCGCGAAGGCAAGAAGCGCCCCTGCTGCTGGCATGGCTGCATCCACCGCACCGACAAGGCGCCGAGCAAATGGCAGCAGGATGTGCTGATCGACAAGAAGAAGGGATAAGATGAGGGCGGTTCGCCAAATCTGCCCCGGCACGGGGAGGGGGACCGCCGCGCGGAGTGCGGGGGTGGAGGGGCACCCGCCGGTTTTCCTGAGCTTTCGAGGTGGTGCGACTGCTGACGCGCCCCTCCACCATCCTGCGGATGGCACCCTTCCCCGTGCCGGGGAGGATTTGTGACAGACGCCCTGTCCCGCGCGCAAGCCAACAGCCCGTTTCTGGCACAGCTGATCGAGCGCCAGCCCGAACTGGTCGCGCTGCTTGACAAGGGTGATTTTGAAGGCGCGCTGGCCATGGCGCTTTCGGCCGGGGTCGACGATGACATCGCGGCCACCTTGCGTCGGCAGCGTCAGGGCGTGGCGCTGGTCACCGCGATCGCCGATCTGGCGGGCGTCTGGGATCTGGCGCGCGTTACCCGCATCCTGTCCGACTTTGCCGATCACGCCCTCGATGCCGCCATTGCCGCAGCCTTTGCCGAACGCGTCCCCGATGCCCCGGTGCAGGGTTTCGCCGTGATCGCGCTCGGCAAGCATGGCGGGCAGGAACTCAATTACTCGTCCGACATCGACCCGATCTTTCTCTACGATCCCGAAACGCTGCCCCGGCGCGAGCGCGAGGATGTCGCGGACAGCGCGGTGCGCATCGGGCGGCGGGTTATCGAACTGCTCTCTGCGCGTGACGAGAATGGCTATGTCTTTCGCGTCGACATGCGGCTGCGGCCTTCGCCCGAAGTAACCCCGATCGCCATCCCGGTAGAGGCGGCGATCAGCTATTATGAATCGAGCGCTCTCGCCTGGGAGCAGGCGGCGTTCATCCGCGCACGCGCGGCGGCGGGGGACAGGGCGCTTGGCGACTATTTCCTCAAAAGCATCCAGCCCTTTGTCTGGCGGCGCAGCCTCGATTTCGGCCAGCTTGCCAATATCCGCAAGATGAGCGGCCAGATCCGCGACCATTATCATAAGGGGCAAAGGCTCGGCCCGGGCTACGATCTGAAGCGCGGCCGGGGCGGGATCCGCGAATGCGAATTTTTCGCGCAGGCGCATCAGCTGATCCATGGCGGGCGCGACCCCGGTCTGCGCATGGCTGATACGCGCACCGCGCTCGCCGCACTGGCGGAGCGTGAGCGGATCGGTGCGGATGAAGCGGCGACGCTGTCTTCGGCCTATGAATTGCTGCGCACCATCGAACACCGGCTGCAAATGCTCGACGACCGGCAGACGCACAGCCTGCCCGAAAATCCGGCCGATCTCGACCGGGCGGCGCGGCTGCACGGATTGGCCGATGGCGCGGCGCTGGTCGCACTGCTCGACCCTGTCGTTACCGGTGTGGGGGCGATCTATGACGGGCTGGCGGGCGAGGAGGATGAAAGCACGCAGCGGCTGGCCGATGAAGGCCTGCCGCTCGAGGATCAGCTGTCGGCGCTTGGCTATGCCGACCCGCCTGCGGTTGCCCAGCGGCTGGCGCGCTGGCGCAGCGGGCAGCTGCGCGCGATCCGCTCAAGCTCGGCGCGCGAGGCGTTCGAGACGGTGCTGCCCAAGATCATGGCGGCGCTGGCACATGCGCCCGATCCCGCCAATGCGCTCGCGCGCTTCGACAATGTGGTCGAGGCGCTGCCGAGTGCGATCAATTTCTTCAACCTGCTCGATGCCCGCCCGGCATTGCTGCAACTGCTGGCCGACATATTGAGCTATGCGCCCACGCTTGCCGATGCATTGGCGCGGCGCGGAGAGTTGCTCGAAGGCTTGATCGATACCAGCGCCTACCGCCTGCCCGAAGGCTGCGACGCCCTGGCGGCCGAGCTGGACGCCCGCATCGTCGATGACGATTACCAGAATCTGCTCGATCTCGTCCGCGCCTTTGTCGGCGAAAAGCGCTTTGCCTTCGGCGTGCAACTGGTCGAAGGCCAGCAGGATCCGCTCGCGGTGTCGCGGGCCTATGCGATGCTCGCGGAGATCGCGGTTGCCCGACTGACCAGCGCGACCGTCGCCGAATTCGAACGCACGCATGGCAAGGTGCCCGGCGGCGAATTGGCCATTCTGGCGCTTGGCCGCTTCGGTGGCGAGGCGCTGACCCATGCCTCCGACCTCGATCTGATCCTGCTGTTCACCGGCGATCATGGCGCAGAATCCGATGGCCCCCGGGCATTGGGCGCGACGCAATATTTCAACCGGCTGGCGCAGCGCGTGGTCGGTGCGCTCACCGTCGCGACGGCATCGGGCGCGCTGTACGAGGTCGATACAAGGCTGCGGCCTTCGGGCGCGCAGGGGCTGTTGTGCGTGTCGTTCGACAGCTTTGCCAAATATCAGAGCGAGGAAGCCTGGACGTGGGAGCATATGGCGCTCACCCGCGCCCGCCCGGTATATGGTTCGCCACAGGCCCGCGCGCAGTTGCAGGCCATCATCGCCCAAACGCTGGCCATGCCGCGCGATGCGGCCAGGCTGGCGGACGATATCGTGAAGATGCGCGGCGACATGGCGACGCACAAGCCACCCAAGGGCGCGCTTGATGTGAAGCTGCTTCCGGGCGGGCTTGTCGATGCCGAATTTGTCATCCACGCGCTGCAACTGCGCTTCGGGACGGCGTTCCACCCGCAGCTCGACCGTGCCGCCGACGCCCTGATCGCCGAAGCGCTGTTGCCGGATGGTTTCGCCGCTGCGCAGGCGCTATTGACGCGGCTGCTCGTGATGCTGCGGCTGGTCGCGCCCGATTGTGAGGTTCCGCCCGAAGCTGCGCGGGCGGTGGTTGCCAAGGCGTTGGGCTTTGCCGATTGGGGCGAGGTCATGTCCGCCGTCGATGCCGCGCGCGCGGTGATCGGTGCCGAATGGCAGGGCATCGGACCGCGCCTGAAAATATGAGGAGATCGAAATGACCGATGTGAACGACCGCCTGCCCGCCGTGACCGTGAAGGACAGCATGGGCAATGATGTTGCTCTGGGCTCGCTTCCCGGGCCGCTTGTCCTCTATTTCTATCCCAAGGCCGATACCCCTGGCTGCACCAACGAGGCGAAGGATTTCACCGCGCTTCTGGGCGATTTCGCGCAATCGGGCGTCGCGGTCTATGGCATATCCAAGGACAAGCCCGCAAAGCTCGCCAGATTTGCCGACAAATATGGACTGAAGGTCCGATTGCTGTCCGACGAGGAAAGCGACGCGACCGAGCAGATGGGGGTGTGGGTCGAAAAATCGCTCTACGGCAAGAAATATATGGGCATCGAACGCTGCACCTTCCTGATCGGCAAGGATGGCACCGTCGCCCGCGTCTGGCGCAAGGTGAAGGTCAAGGGGCATGCGGCGGAGGTGCTGGAGGCCGCCAAAGCGCTCGGCTGATGTCGTCCGCCACTGCCGCTTTCCTCATCCTGACTGCCTTTCTGACGGCGCTGCTGTCGGGGATTTTCGGTATGGCGGGCGGGCTGGTGCTGATGGGCGCGATGGCACTTGTGCTGCCGGTGTCGGCGGCGTTTGTGACGCATGGCCTGTTGCAACTTGTCGCCAATGGCTGGCGCGCGGTGCTGCACCGTCGGCATATCGCCTGGCCGGTCTTGTGGAATTATGCGCTGGCTTCGGCGGTGGCGGCCGCCATAGTGGCGGCGATTGGTTTCGTGCCGTCCAAACCGGTGCTGTTCCTGTTGCTCGGGCTGGTGCCGATGCTTGTCTGGGTGCCGAAAAGCTGGCTGCAACTCGATGCATCGAGAACGCCGCACGCGCTGGTTTCGGGATTTCTGGTGACGGGGCTGAACCTTAGCGCTGGCGTCGCCGGGCCGCTGCTCGATATCTTCTTTGTCCGCACCAGCCTCAACCGGCACCAGATCGTCGCGACCAAGGCGGCGACGCAGATATTCAGCCATCTCGCCAAGATCGTCGTTTACGGCGCACCGTTGCTGGCGATAGGCGGCGGTGCGATGCCACCCTGGTGGGTGTTTGCATTGGCCATTCCCGCCTCGATGCTCGGCACGACTGCGGGGGGCTGGGTGCTCGACCGGCTGAGTGATGCCAATTTCAAGCGCTGGACGGCGTGGATCGTCACCGCCATAGGCCTTTTCTACCTCTGGAAGGCATGGGAAATATGGTTTTGACGCTGGGCGAAACATGCAAGGCGGTGCTTGAAACCGCCGATCCGCAGGCGAAGCTGATGCGCGCGCGGGCGGTGGCACGCGACTGGCGGCTGGGCAGGCTCGAACATCGGTTCGACGCCGAAATGCCCGATTATCCGGCCCGGCCCGATAGGCCCGAACTGCTGGCGCCGCGCTTCATGCCCAAAAGGCGGCGGGCGGGGTCGGAAAGGGCGCGGATCGCGATGCTCCACGCGCTCGCACATATCGAATTTGTCGCGATTGATCTGGCGTTTGACCTTGTCGGACGTTTTGGCGCGCAATTTCCGCGCGCCTTTGCCGACGACTGGCTGCGCGTCGGGGCGGACGAGGCGATGCACTTTGCGCTGCTCGACCGGCGGTTGAAGCAACTGGGCAGCCATTATGGCGCCATGCCCGCGCATGATGGCCTGTGGGAAGCGGCCTATGCCACGCGCGGCGAGGCGTTGGCGCGGCTCGCAATCGTGCCGATGGTCCTCGAAGCACGCGGACTCGATGTCACGCCTGCAACCGTCGAACGATTCGAGGCGCAGGGCGATTCGGCCTCGGCCCGCATCCTGCAGCGCATTTTCACCGATGAAATCCGGCATGTTTCAGCCGGGACGAAGTGGTTTGAATCGGGTTGCCGCGCGGCCAATATATTACCAAAGTATTACTGGAAAACACTGGTAAACCGCCACTTTCATGGGGGTGTTAAGCCTCCATTCAACGACTCGGCGCGTTCGAAGGCCGGTTTAACGCGCGATTATTACATGCAGGTTGCATTGTCCTGACGCCCTCGCCAGACCCAGTCCACATAAGGGGTAGGCAGATAACTGCCGCGAAATTTGGGGATCAATTTCGTACGAAAGTACGGATTGCAACAAAGGGTCGTTTAAACACATGGTACACAGCGTTTTGGCTTCGGGCCAATCACTGATGGGAAAAGTGTTACTTGCAGCTAGCCTCGCCGCTTCGGCTTCGGTTGCTACGCCTGCACTTGCCAATTCCGCCGCCGCCGCATCGGATGCCTTCCGCGTAAAGCCGGAAGATGTCGCGTCGAACAAGACCGCGCTCGGCGTCGCCGATCCCGAATTCCGCGCCCTGCACAATGGCTGGGGCCATGTGAATGGCGCAGCGAGCAAGGCACAGGTCGCCGTTCCTTCGATCAACCCTGTCGAATCGATGCGCCTGACCAGCCAATATGGCTATCGCTCCGATCCCTTTCAGGGCCGCCGCAAGAATCACAAGGGTCTGGATATTGCCGGACCGATCGGCACCCCGATCTATGCGACCGCCGATGGCGTTATCGGACGCGCGCAATGGGTGTCCGGCTATGGCAAATATGTAGAGGTCGAACATGGCAACGCCATCCAGACCCGCTACGGCCACCTTTCGGCGATGAACGTCTATTCGGGCCAGCGCGTGCACAAGGGCGACATTATCGGCTTCATGGGATCGACCGGCCGTTCGACCGGCAGCCATCTGCACTATGAAGTGCGCATCGCTGGCGAACCGGTCAACCCGACCAGCTTCCTCGAAGCTGCAACGAAAACGTCAAATATCTTGATTGCATCCAAGGATGCTGATAGCAAATCTGTAGGCGGTCCCGCTGAATAAGCATTACCGACTGCAAACGCATCACCTTTGGGAGAGGGTGTAAATCTGGGGCTGGCATGGTGGAGACACCTTGCCGCCCATTTTGTTTGTCCTTACATATAGGCCATGACGATGGTTCCGGACATACAATTGTTACCCAATGCCGCGAAACGCGTAGCGGAAATCGCGCATAAACTCGGCAAGGCCCCGTTGTTGCGCCTGTCGGTGGAGGGTGGAGGTTGTTCGGGCTTCCAATATCGCTTCGGTCTGGCAGACGCGATCGAGGCGGATGACGTTATTGCCGAATCGGGCGCGGCAAAGCTGGTTGTCGATTCGATCAGTCTCGATCTTGTGCGTGGCTCTGCGGTCGATTTCATCGAATCGCTTGGTGGAAAAAGTTTTCAGGTCACCAACCCGAACGCCCAGTCGGGCTGCGGTTGCGGTTCCAGCTTTTCGGTTTGATGCGCGGCTGGCCCCTCGCTAGGGTCATTAAATGCGTATCGCCACTTTCAACATCAACGGCATCAAGGCGCGGCTGCCGCGTCTGCTCGAATGGCTTGACGAAACCCGGCCCGACATTGCCTGCCTGCAGGAAATAAAAACCCAGGATGAAGGCTTTCCCGCCGCCGAATTCGAACGGCTGGGCTATGCTGCGATCTGGCATGGGCAAAAAAGCTTCAATGGCGTGGCCATCCTTGCGCACAATGCGCAACCGGTGGAGACGCAGCGCGGCCTGGCGGGCGATCCGGAGGATGAGCAGTCGCGCTATCTGGAGGCTGAGGTACTGGGCGTACGCGTTGCTAGCATCTATCTGCCCAACGGCAATCCGCAACCGGGCCCGAAATTCGACTATAAGCTGAAATGGATGCAGCGCCTGCGCGCGCGCGCGGCGGAACTGGCGGCGCTTGAACTGCCGGTGGTGCTGGCGGGTGACTATAATGTCATTCCGCATAATCAGGATATCTGGTCGACCAAGGCCCTGCTCGATGATGCGTTGCGCCAGCCCGAAAGCATTGCCGCCTATCGCCGCCTGCTCGCTGACGGCTGGACCGACGCGTTGGCGACCCATTATCCGCAAGGCCGCGTCTGGACCTATTGGGACTATCAGGCGGGTGCCTGGCAGCAGGATCATGGCTTTCGCATCGACCATCTGTTGCTCAGCGCGGTGGCTGCCGACCGGCTGACGGCCTGCGGCGTAGACAAGGATCATCGCGGTCGGGAAAAGGCCAGCGATCATGCGCCGGTCTGGATCGAACTGGGCGACTGAATTCCGCATTTTGGGGGAGGGGGATAATGGACAAACTGGAAACTGCCTTTGCACAATCGGGGCTTCCCGGCGCGGTGGCGCTTGTTGCCGACCGTGACGGCGTGCGCTTCGTCAAGGCCTATGGCCATGCCGACGCCACCACCGAACGAGCCATGGATGTGGATACAGTTTTCCAGATTGCCTCGATGACAAAGGCGATTGTTTCGGCGGGCGCGATGCAATTGGTGGAGGCCGGTCGGGTCGATCTCGATGCCCCGGTGGACGATCTCCTTCCCCAACTGGCCAATCCGCAAGTGCTCACCGGCTTTTCGGACAGTGGCGCGCCTCAGTTGCGCCCGGCGTCGCGCCCGATCACGCTGCGCCACTTGCTGACGCATACGGCAGGGCTGGGCTATTTCTTCATCCGGCCAGAGGTGCTGCGCTATTTCGCCGCGACCGGTATGCCGGCACCGGGTTCGCTGGCTTCGATCCAGATGCCGCTGCTGTTCGATCCCGGCGAGAACTGGGAATATAGCGTCGCGACCGACTGGGTCGGGCTGGCAATTGAAGCCGTGACAGGCCAGCGCCTTGGTGCCTATCTGCAAGCGAGCCTGTTCGACCCGCTGCACATGTCGGCCACGGCGTTTCGCGACGCGCTTCCCGATGATGCCGCCCGCGTCCATGCGCGCACGCCGGACGGCGGCTTTGCCATCCAGCCGATGTTCCTCGGCGGGGGCGAATTCGACATGGGGGGTGGCGGGCTGACCTCGACGGCGCAGGATTATGCCCGCTTCACCCGGATGATATTGCGCGGCGGCGAACTGGACGGGCAACGGGTGCTGTCCGAAGCCAGCGTGGCCGAGATGGCGCGCAACCAGGTTGCCCCGTTGCGCGCCGGTTATATGGGTTCGGCGATGCCCGATCTGGCCCAGCCATATGACACTTTCCCCGACCAGCATACTGGCTGGGGGTTGGGCTTCCTCATCAATCCCGACAAGGGGCCGAACGGTCGGGCACCCGGCAGCCTTGCCTGGGCGGGCATCTTCAACAGCTATTACTGGATCGATCCCGCCAGCGGGCTGACCGGTGTGATGATGAGCCAGCTTGCACCCTTTGGCGATGCCGGGGCGTTGGGCTTTTTCGGCGCGCTGGAGCGCGCGGCCTATCAGATTGACGCTTGACATATCGGGTTTAATCGCGTGATTAAATTTATCGGTCCCGAGGAGGAATCGCCGATGAACGCACCGATGCGCAAGCCGCTGCCACCCTTTGATTATAGCCAGCCCGCTGGCGCACCCGCCTTTCTGGCACCGGATTCGGTCGCGTGGCGCGTCTACAAGAACAGGATCGCGCTGGGTATTGGCGGTGTCGCTGCCGTGTTGCTTGAATTTGCCGACCCGCGCATCCGGTCGGGCGTGTGGGATCATTCGATCTACAAGGTCGACCCCATCGGCCGGTCTGAACGCACAGGCTATGCGGCGATGATCGGCGTTTACGGCCCGCAGGCGGCCGCCCGTCGCGTCATTGAAGGCGTGAACCGGATGCATGCCAGGGTGCAGGGCGAGACACCGGGCGGCATTGCCTATTCAGCGAAGGATCCCGAACTGCTCGACTGGGTCAGCGCGACCGCAGGCTATGGATTCCTGACCGCCTATGACCGCTTTGTCGCGCCGCTATCGATCGAGGATCAGGAGCGTTTTTATCAGGAAGGGGCAGCAGTTGCCGAGCTTTACGGCGTGCAGAACAAGGTGAGCAGCCGGGCTGACTTTTTCGCAATGATGGAGCAACTGGCTCCGCGTTTCGAGCCGCATCCGATCAACCGCGAATTTCTCGACATCATCCAGTCGGGCAAGGCCGCGCCGCAAATCCCGCGCTTCCTGCACCGCGCGCTTGCCCGTGCGGCGGTATCGATCCTGCCTGATTTGGTGCGGGACCGGTTGGAACTGGGTCGCGAATATGATCTGACCCTGACCGACCGGATCGCAATCAAGCTGGTCGCCCGTGCGGCGGAGCGCAAGCACGACCCTGAATCGCCGCCATCGCAGGCCTGCGTGCGGCTCGGCCTACCGGGCAACTTCCTCTATTTGCGGCCCGCAGAGCAGCAGAGGCTGTTGCAGGCTGCAGGGCAAATCGCCGCCTAGGGTTCTGACCCTGGTTCGCGCAATGGGCGGTCAAACCTTCGGGCGCACCCGCCAGATGATGTTGCCGACATCGTCGCTGACCAGCAATGCCCCGCGCTTGTCGATGGCGAGCATGGTCGGGCGGCCTTGCGCCTTTTCTTCCTTGTCGAGGAATCCGGTCAGCACATTCAACGGCTTGCCTGTGGGCATGCCATTTTTGAACGGCACGAAGATGACATCATAGCCCGACTTTGGCACGCGGTTCCACGAACCGTGGCGGGCCACGAAAGCACCGCTGGCAAAGGCGCCGCCAAATTTGGCCTTATCGGCAAAGGCAAGCCCCAGCGGCGCGGTGTGCACGCCCAGCGCATAATCCGGCCGCCGTTCATATTCGCGCTTTTCGGGGCGCAGCGGTTTGACGCGATGATCGGTGTACCCGCCCCAATAATGGTGCGGCCAGCCATAGTCGGCCCCGAACTCGACGACCGTCAGATAGTCGGGGACGGTATCCGACCCCAGCATGTCGCGTTCGTTGACCACGGTCCAGAGCTGCCCCTGATTATCCCAATCGAGCCCGACCGGGTTGCGCAGGCCATAGCTATAGGGCCCCTTCTTGCCGGTGACGAGATCGAGTTCGATCACCTGGGCGCGGCCGACTTCCTTTTTGAGGCCGTTCTCGGCGATGTTGCTGTTCGAGCCGACCGCGATGTAGAGTTTTCTGCCATCGGCGCTGGCGGCAAGGTTGCGGGTCCAGTGATTGTTCGGGGCCTGTCCGTTCAGCGCCAGGATCTTGTTGCCCTTCGCCGTAATCCGGGTGTCGCCTTCCTTGTAGGGAAAGGCGAGCACGGCATCGGTATTGGCGACATAGAGCGTGTTACCGATCAGGACCATGCCAAAGGGCGAATTCAGCCCTTCGATAAACTTGCTCTTCATTTCGGGTTTGCCGTCGCCATCGGCATCGCGCAGCAATGTGATCCTGTTGGCAGAGGGGGCCGCAGCCCCGGCTTCTTCAAACAGCTTTTCGGCGATCCAGCCTTGTATGCCTTCCATGCGGCTGGCGGGGGCATTGGTTTCGGCCACAAGGATATCGCCATTGGGCAGCACATACAGGTTACGCGGATGTTCAAGGCCTTCGGCGAAGCGTTCGACGATCAGGCCGTCCGCTGCCACCGGTGCCTCGCCGGCCTTCCACGGATCCGCCTTGGCAATCGAGACCGTCGGAAGCATCTGTTCGCGGGCCTCGGTAATTTCGGGCTTTGGCCCGGTAACCTTGTCAAGCGACAGCCGGGCGACATCGGGCCGCGATGCATACCAGAAGCCTGCACCCAGCAGCACAAGGACAAATGCCAGGAATCCAAAGATATGCTTGCGCATGTTAACGCCCTTCCTGTCCACGGCTGCGGTCGAACAGCCAAAGCAATATGGCCAGCGCACCGCCCACGCCAAAGCCTGCGATCATCCCGATCGAGGGTTCGTTGAGGGCAACACCGGCCACCGATCCGGCCAGAAGTCCGCCGAAAAGGAATATACCGCCGCCAAGGCGTGGTCGGGTTGAAGCGGGCTTGTCGTCCGGAGTGATCATGCGTGCGTCCTTGCCACCGAATGGGGCCGAGGGGCAAGCGCCAACATCGCCAAAAGCCAGCGTGTAAAACTGGCTAACATTACGGTAACCAAGTGACGGAAGGCTTCGTCCACCGATTGCGCGTAGAGCGGTTTCTGCAGGCGGGCCACACCCCGGTCGGCCTGCCACGCAACAACCAAGAGGTCGCACTCACACATGTATCTGCCGCTTTATGTCAACGCCCGCGATGTCAGCGAGGCGCAGGCCCTGATCGCCCGTTTCGGGTTCGAGGCCGGGCTTGAAGCGGCAGAACGTGCGGAAAAGAGCCGCAATGTCGGCAACCATCTGCACTATTGCCGCTGGCGGCAGATCGAACGGCTGGTGATCCTGCTTAATCTGGAAACCACGCTGGGGACGATTCACTGATCGACCGCGCCAACTGCGCGCTTCCATTTCCGCGACAGAGTGCCTAACAGGGCCGCCATGTGGCAGCTTCTGCAATTCCCTTTATGTCCGTTCTCGCGCAAGGTGCGCCTCCAAATGGGTGAAAAGGGCATTGCCTATAGCCTGGTGCGCGAAAACCCTTGGGAGCATCGCGACGATTTTCTCTATATGAACCCGGCGGCGCGCACCCCGATATTGATCGATCCCGCGCGCAATCTGACTTTGTGCGATTCGGTCGCGATCGGCGAGTATATCGAGGAGGTCAGCGATACCGCGCCGATGATCAGCGGTTCCGCCGCCTATCGTGCCGAAATCCGCCGCCTGACCGCCTGGTTCGACCAGCAATTTTATGGCGATGTCACGGCACCCTTGCTGCACGAACGGATGAAGAAGCGGCTTGTCCACCGCCAGCCGCCCGACAGCACGGTGCTGCGCGAGGCGATGCGGCTGGCGAATGGCCATCTCGACTATATCGACTATCTGATCGATCACCGCGCCTGGATGGCCGGGCCGACGATGAGCATGGCCGATCTGGCCGCCGCAGCGCAGATTTCGGTCGCCGACTATCTGGGCGGGATCGACTGGAGCGGGCACGAACAGACCAAGAGCTGGTATGCGATGTTCAAGAGCCGCCCCAGCTTTCGCCCCTTATTGTCCGAACGCATGGAGGCGATCACCCCGCCTCCTTATTATGAACAGGTCGATTTCTA
>JADLBY010000121.1 GCA_020847445.1 Sphingomonadaceae bacterium
GCATGGGGCGTGCCGATCACGCTGTTTGTCGATCGCAAGACCGGGCAATATCTGAACGACCCCGCCGTAAACGCGCGGATCGTGGAGGCTATCAAGGCCGAAGGCGTCGATGCCTGGGAAGCGGCGCGTGCGCAGGACTATCTGGGGAGCGACTATAAGGCCGATGACTATGAACAGGTGTTCGACATCCTCGACGTCTGGTTCGATTCGGGCTGCACCCATGTCTTCACGCTCGAAAGCGGCAAATGGCCCGAGCTGCGCTGGCCCGCCGACCTCTACCTCGAAGGCAGCGACCAGCATCGCGGCTGGTTCCAGTCCTCGCTGTTGCAAAGCTGCGGCACCCGCGGGCGCGCACCCTATGACGCGGTGCTGACCCATGGCTTCACCATGGACGCCAAAGGCCTGAAAATGTCCAAATCGGTCGGCAACACCGTCGACCCCTTAAAGGTGATGGAAACCAACGGCGCGGACATCATCCGGCTATGGGCGCTGTCGGTCGATTTCACCGAGGATCACCGCATCGGCGATGAAATCCTGAAAGGCGTGGCCGACCAGTATCGCAAATTGCGCAATACCTTCCGCTATCTGCTCGGCGCGCTTGACGGGTTCGGCGAGGCGGAGAAGGTCGATGTAGCGGAAATGCCCGAGCTGGAGCGCTATGTGCTTCATCTGCTCGCCGATATGGACGCGAAGCTGAAACAGGCGGTCAACGACTTCGATTTCAACCTCTATGTCCGCCTGCTTGCCGATTTCGCCAATGAAGACCTGTCGGCCTTTTTCTTCGATATCCGCAAGGACTGCCTCTATTGCGACGCGGCAGACAGCCTGAAACGCCGCTCTTATCGTACCGTGCTCGACCTATTGTTTCACGCGCTGGTCCGCTATGCCGCGCCAGTGCTGGTATTTACGAGCGAGGAAGTGTGGGGGACGCGTTTTCCTGAGGCGGGATCGGTGCATCTCCTCGAATGGCCCGAACTCCCCATTCGCCGCTCCAGCGAAGGCTGGAGCCCATCACGCCTTGCAACTGAGGACGGCGCCGAACGGAAAGACGGCATGGGCCCCAGCCTGCGCTGGGGCGACGAGTTGGTCGAGAAATGGACCAGACTTCGTGACTATCGGTCCGATGTTACAGAAGCGATAGAACCACTTCGCCGCGAGAAGCAGGTTGGTTCGAGTCTTGCCGCTGAAATTGAAATCGACGTGCATCGCCATGAAGATACGGCGTTGCTTGAAGGCGCGGACTTGGTGGAGATGTTTATCTCCGGAGAAGTTCGTATCGTCGATGAAATCGCATCTGGTTATGTTTCCGGTTCCGCATCTGAAGCGCGAATTGTTGCGAAACCGACGACCAACCACAAATGCGGCCGTTGCTGGCGGCATCTGCCCGAAGTGGCCGAGGATGGCGATCTGTGCGGACGGTGTGAGGATGTGGTCAATGGGTAGCATGCCATTCCCATATTTCGTCATCCCGAACTTGTTTCGGGATAACAGGCTACGGTCGCATGTTATGCTGAAACAAGTTCAGCATGACGAATTTAGGGCCTAAGGGCTAGTTATGACTACGCCCCCCAACCCCAGATACCGCCTGCCCCAATATCGTTTACAGGGCCTGATGCTCGCATCCTTCCTGTTCATCGCCGATCAGGCGGTGAAGTTCGTCATGATCGGTCCGCTGGCGCTGCAAAGTCGGCGGCAGATCCATATCCTGCCCTTTTTCGATCTGACCTGGGCGAAAAATCGGGGCGTCTCGATGGGCTTTCTGGAAGCGGGGAGCGATGTGCAACGCTGGCTGCTGGTTGCCCTGACCGCTGGCATCGCCGCGATCGTCGCCGTCTGGATGTGGCGCGAACAGAAGCGCGGCGATGTGCTGGCGCTGTCGATGGTGCTCGGCGGCGCGCTAGGCAATATCGTTGACCGGGTGCGCTATGGCTATGTCGTCGACTATGCCGACCTGCATTTCGGCGCCTTCCGGCCGTTCTGGATTTTCAACCTGGCCGATGCCTGCATCAGCATCGGCGTGCTGATATTGCTTGCCCGCGCCTTCCTTATCCGCGAAAGGAAGGACGTTCATCCCGCGTCAAGCGGGGAAGCGATAGCGGAGTAAGCATGACGCGCAAGTTCATCACGGCAACGGCCAGCCTGCTGGCGCTTTCAGCCCTTTCAGGCTGCGGCTCTTCGGGGGTTTTTGACCGCGAAAGGCCCGACGAATTTGCCGTAGGCCGCGCAGCGCCGCTGGCGGTGCCAGCCGATCTTTCGACCCTGCCCGCACCGCAGCCGGGTGCCGCCCGTCCGCAGGAAGGCGATAGCAAGCAAGCCGTGCTCGACGCCATGTTCGGCGCGCCGAAACAGTAAGGACAGCCGACCCATGAAGAAAAATCTTGTCCTTGCCGCCGCTGCCTCGGCAATGCTTTTGGGCCTTTCGGGCTGCCAGTCGGTCGGGAATGCCTATCAGTCACTTTATGACTGGGATATCCGCGGTGGTGAGGCATCGCAGCAACCGGCGACCAGCCGTGTCGCCCCGCTGGTGGTTCCGCCCGATTATCCGCTGCTGCCCGCACAGGTCAGTGTCGCCCGCCAGAATGACGGCAGTTCGCCCGAACAGGCGCTGGAAGCAATGTTCGGCGGCGATGCCGCCCGTTCGGCGAGCGAACGCGCGGTCATTGCTGCCGCCGGCAACAGCGAGATGGGAATCCGCTCGACCGTGGGCGACCCCGAAACGACGACCGTGAACAAGGGCGCCGTCACCCGCGACATCATCGCCGCACCCGAAGGCGACGGCCAAAGCGCGCAGGCGGCGGTTCCGGAATAAGCGCTTTTTCAGGGCTTCACGGAAAACCGCAGGCGATGGGGAAACGCTGGCAGAGCGTCTGCCTTGCCACGGAAATTCAGATAGGGTTTGCGGTTGAACCAGATTTCGTAGCGCTTTCCGGCGCGTGCGATACAGGCCAGTGAATAGCTTTTTCCATCCGCCGACTGTTCCGGTTTCCCGCTGCATTCGGGATAGGTGCTTCTGTCGACCTGCACGAAACTGAAGCTGTCTGGCGCCATTGGCCGATCGAAGCGGACGGCCAATTTATATGGCCCCGCTTTGACCTGTGATCCGTTGGCCGGATAGGTCGAGACAACAGTAGCAGCAGCGCCGGACGGCGCCGCATTGTTCATCGAAAACAGGAATGCCGCGCTTGCAAGCATGGTTGCCGAGAATATCATGACAAGAATCCCTTTGTTGATGCCTGTTTGCGCAAGCTTTTGACCAGGTTGCGCCTTGGCATCCGTTACGGTTTCCACCGGCTTGGGATATCCAAAATCCTTGTCCCCAAATTTTTTGGGAGTGTCCGCTTCGGCCTGAGCCAGCAAGCGGGCGGCTTCGCGGCTGCTCCCGACGCCAAGTTTGCGCCGCGCATCGCGCAACCGTTCGTTCACAACATGGGTCGATAGATTGAGGTGACGCGCAATGCTTTTCGCGTCATTCCCGACCAGCAACAGGCGCAGCACATCCTTTTCACGCTCGAGCAAAGCCGAAACGTCGCGCGTCATAGACTCAGGCCCTTACCCCGGCTTCCTCCACGCCTGCGCTGTTGTGGCGCAGCGCCTTCAGCACGGTGTCGACGATCTGCGGCGCGTTGAGGCGGGCTTCGTCATATTGCTTTTGCGGGCTGTCATGTTCCTGAAAGACATCGGGCAGCCGCATCGTACGGATCTTGAGGCCGGTATCGGTGAGGCCAAGGTCGCTGGCCAGCGTCAGCACAGGCGCGCCAAGCCCGCCGATTGCGGCTTCCTCCACCGTCACCACCACCTCATGGCTGGCCATCAGGCGGCGGATCAGTTCCTCGTCCAGAGGCTTGGCAAAGCGCAGGTCGGCAACGGTGGTCGAAAGCCCCTTGGCGTCGAGTGTGTCGGCGGCCTTCAATGCCTCCGCCAGACGGGTGCCGAGCGAGAGGATAGCGACCGTCTTGCCCTCGCGCACCACCCGGCCCTTGCCGATTTCGAGCCGCTCGGGCACGTCGGGCAATGCCACGCCGGTGCCATTGCCGCGCGGATAGCGGAAGGCGATCGGGCCGCTGTCATGGCAGGCGGCGGTATAGGTCATATGCACCAGTTCGGCCTCATCCGCTGGCGACATCACCACCATATTGGGCAGAGTCGCCAGATAG
Source organism: Sphingomonadaceae bacterium (assembly GCA_020847445.1). Classification (GTDB taxonomy): domain Bacteria; phylum Pseudomonadota; class Alphaproteobacteria; order Sphingomonadales; family Sphingomonadaceae; genus Sphingorhabdus_B. The sequence continues at coordinate 4,155 of JADLBY010000121.1, forward strand.
GTGATGTCGAACGATCCGGCATGGGTGCTGCCGTCCGCGCCGACCAGCCCGGCCCGGTCGATGGCAAAGCGCACCGGCAGGTTCTGGATGCAGACATCGTGCACCACCTGGTCATAGGCGCGTTGCAGGAAGGTCGAATAGATCGCGCAGAACGGGCGCATACCCTGCGCGGCGAGGCCCGCGGCAAAGGTCACCGCATGCTGTTCGGCAATGCCGACGTCAAAGGCGCGCGCCGGATGGGCCTGCGCGAATTTGTCGACACCGGTGCCGCTGGGCATCGCGGCAGTGATGGCAACGATGCGGTCGTCGGTTTCCGCCAGTCTGGCCAGCGTTTCGCCAAAGACATTCTGATAGGCGGGCGGGCCGCCGCCGGGGCCCTTGTCCTGCTTGCCGGTAACGACGTCGAATTTGACGACACCATGATATTTGTCCGCCGCCGCCTCTGCCGGGGCATAGCCATGCCCCTTTTTGGTGACGACATGGATCAGGCACGGCCCCTCCGCTGCGTCGCGGACATTTTCGAGCACGGGGATCAGATGGTCGAGATTATGCCCGTCAATCGGGCCGACATAGTAAAAACCCAGTTCCTCGAACAGGGTGCCACCCATTGCCAGCCCGCGCGCAAATTCGTCGGTCTTGCGCGCCGCGATATGCAAGGGTTCGGGCAGGCGGCGTGAAATGCGCTTGGCAACCTCGCGCAGCGACAGGAACGGGCGCGACGATACCAGCCGCGCCAGATAGGCCGACAGCCCGCCCACCGGCGGCGCGATCGACATGTCGTTGTCGTTCAGGATGACCACCAGCCGGTTGCCCGCCGCCTGCGCGTTGTTCATCGCCTCATAGGCCATGCCTGCCGACATCGATCCGTCGCCGATCACCGCAATCGCCTTGCCGGGCTTGTCCGCCAGCTTGTTGGCTATGGCAAAACCGAGCGCCGCCGAAATCGAGGTCGAGCTGTGCGCCGCGCCAAAGGGATCATATTCGCTCTCGCTGCGCTTGGTGAAGCCCGAAAGCCCGCCGCCGGTGCGCAGCGTGCGGATGCGGTCGCGGCGACCGGTGAGGATCTTGTGCGGATAGCATTGGTGGCCGACATCCCAGACCAGCCGGTCTTCGGGCGTGTTGAACACATAATGGATCGCCGTGGTCAGTTCGACCACGCCCAGCCCGGCACCCAGATGGCCGCCGGTCACCGACACCGCACTGATCGTTTCCGACCGCAACTCGTCGGCCAGTTGCCGAAGCTGCGAAGGTTCAAGCTTGCGAAGATCAGCCGGGACATTGACCTTGTCGAGCAAGGGCGTTGAAGGCGTATTAGTCATACAATGCAGCTTTAACGATGTTTGGCGGCCAAGTCGAACCGGTAATTTGCCGGTAGCTCAATCGCAATCGGCGCAGGTTCCGCGCACCTCTACCACCGGCCGGACGGCATGGAAGCCTGCGGCCTCCGCCGCCTTGCGGACATTGCCGGTCAGGCTGTCATCATCGATATGCGTCGCGCTGCCACAGCTGTCGCAGATCAGGAAGATGCAGTCGTGCAGGCAGCCGGGGTGCGAATTAGCGAGATAGGCGTTGGCACTTTCGACCCGACTGGCAAGATTGTTCGAAACGAACAGGTCGAGGATGCGATAGACGCTGTTGGGGGCGACACGCTTCCCGCGCTTTTGCGACACCAGATCGGCAATGTCATAGGCCGAGGCCGGCTTTTCAAAGGTCGCCAGCACCGCAAAAATATCCGCGCGCATGCCGGTCCATTGCTCGCCAGCAGCGGTCAGCGCCTTTTCCGCAGCATCGGCCAGATCGTGGCCATGATGTTCATGATGATGATGTGCCTGCGTCGCCATAGTGCAAATCTAGGCCCTTTCTGCCGCATGGGCAAGGCCAAGCAGGCTCAGCGCGACGCGCGCAGATTCAGGTCATGACCGAGAGCGAGGATGGCGACGCCGACAATCGTGTACACAATCTCGCTGCCACCATGCGGCAGGGTGAGCGCGCCCGACATCACGCCGATGCCGAGCGAACCGATGGCAGCAGGCATCATGAAACCATGTTCGAACAGACCCCTGACCAGCGCGACAATTCCGAAGACAATCGCCAGCGCAAGGCCGACTTCGTGAATCAGCGGCGAAAAGAGGAAACCGCCCGCCGAAGCCAGCAGCGCCAGCATGATCGAGGTGGCAAGGCAGTGGACGAGGCACAGGCCGGCCAGGCTGAGCCCGAGCCCGTCCCAGCGCTTTTCGCGCCAATATGCCTGCAATGCGATCACTTTGCTGCCTTCCTGAGTCGCTTTTGGCACAATCCAGCCGACGTTACAACATATCATTTCACGCGCTGCCTCCGCTTAACGCGATTGCGCCGGTCTGGATCGGATATTATGTTAAGCGCTGCATCAGGGGAGGAGAGATATGGACATAACAGGCAAAACACCGACCGGTTTCTGGATCATCAGCGGGCTTTCGCTGCTGTGGAATGCCTTTGGGGCGTTCGACTATGTGATGACGCAAACCCGAAACCCCGCCTATCTGGCGCAATTCACACCCGAACAGCAGGCCTATTTCGACAGCTTTCCGGTCTTTATGGAGGCGTCCTGGGCACTCGGTATCTGGGGCGCCGTCGCCGGATCGGTGCTGCTTCTGCTGCGCAATCGCCACGCCGTCACTGCCTTTGGCCTGTCGCTGGTCGGCTTGCTGGTCAGCACGATCTGGCAGTTCGGGCTTTCGGGCGCAGACATGACCAGGATTTTCGGCACCGGACCGATGGCGATGACCGCGCTTATCTGGATCGTGGCAATCGCGCTGTTCGTCTTTGCCCGGAAAAAACGGGCCCAGGGCCTGCTCCGCTGACCGGCGGCAGGATATTGCCCGGTCGTTAACCAAAGGGCTTAGCCACAATTTGAGCATGGCGCGTTTACCGACGCTGTCATGCGCAAATTCCAGCTTGCCCCTGCCCTTATCCTGTTGGCGCTTTCGGCCAGCCCGGCCAGCGCCCTGTACGAAGGCCTGCAATGCGTGCCCTTTGCCCGGGCGATGACCGGCGTGACCATTTTTGGGGACGCGCACACCTGGTGGCGACAGGCCGAAGGCAAATATGAACGCGGCAGCAAGCCCCGGGTCGGGGCGGTGATGGCCTTCATCCCGCACGGCAATATGCGGCTGGGCCATGTCGCCGCAGTGCGCAAGATCATCGACCGGCGCACGCTGCTCATCAGCCACGCCAACTGGTCGACCATCGACGGCATGCGCGGGCATATCGAGGAAGATGTGCGCGTGATCGACGTGTCGGAGGACAATGACTGGAGCAGGGTACGCGTCTGGTACACCCCCAACAGCGCGCTGGGCGGCAACGAATGGCCGCTGCACGGCTTCATCTATCCGGAAAAGCCGCGCAAGGAAAAGGAAGGCCGGGCGGCGCTGGCCGCTGTCCTCGCCAAAACGCCGCCTTCGCGCCCATCGGCCAGACCCGCCATATTGGAAACGGGCACAAGCAAGACCGCATCAGACAGAATCGCTGCGGCTGCACCTGCAAAACCGTCCGGGTTCACGCTGTCCAATGGGCTGTTGGCCGAGTTGAACAAAGTCGCCAAAAAAGAGGCGAAACGACCCCGCAAAAGCTGAACCTGTTTGACCGCAGTCAATGACTTTGGGCGGCGGCGCATCCATCCTGCATCACATCAGGAAAGGACGGCACCATGCTCAAGGTCGAAGCAGACGCCAAGGCGGGATATCTCGAACTCACCGTCGACGGGGTGATCCACAAGGCGGATTATGAAGCGGCGGTTGCGGCGGTCGATGAACTGCTCAAAACCCACGAGCAGCTGAACGTGGTCGAGGTCGTTCGCGACATTGGCTGGGTGGAGGCCGAGATATGGTGGAAAGACCTGCTCTTCCACCTGTCGCATCGCAACTTCGTCCACCGCGTCGCCGTGGTCAGCGACTCAGGCTGGGTCGGCCCGGTAACCCGCATGTTCGCGCCCTTCTATCCGGCGGCCATCCGCACCTTCGGGCTCGACCAGCTCGAATATGCCCGCAATTGGGCGCGGGTCGGCGATGTGGGGAAAAGGGCGGATTAGCGCCCGAATTTCCGCTGCGTCTTGCCAAAGCGCAGCTTGCGCGTCCCCGGCTTGCCCTCCTGCGCGCGGCCCACGGGTGCCGCGACGCGTTGCTCATGCGGCAGGCCCAGCTCCTCCGCCTCCAGGCTGCGGATTTCGTCGCGCAGGCGTCCGGCTTCCTCAAACTCCAGATCGGCGGCGGCGGCGCGCATCTTTTTCTCCAGCTCCTCGATATAGGCGCGCAGATTATGGCCGACGAGGTTGTTGCTGCCTTCCGCATCGATCTCCACCAGCACGCCGTCGCGCGATGCGGTATCCGCCACAATATCGTGGATGTTGCGCTTGATCGATTCGGGCGTGATGCCATGTTCGCGGTTATACGCCGCCTGCTTCTCGCGCCGCCGGTCGGTTTCGCGGATTGCGCGTTCCATGCTGCCGGTGATGCGATCGGCATAGAGGATCACCCGGCCTTCGACATTGCGCGCGGCCCGCCCGATCGTCTGGATCAGCGAGGTTTCCGACCGCAAAAAGCCTTCCTTGTCGGCATCGAGGATGCACACCAGCCCGCATTCGGGGATGTCGAGCCCTTCGCGCAGCAGGTTGATGCCGACGAGCACGTCATAGACCCCCAGCCGCAGATCGCGGATCAGTTCGATCCGTTCGAGCGTTTCGACATCGCTGTGCATATAGCGCACGCGCAATCCCGCCTCGTGCATGAATTCGGTCAGATCCTCCGCCATCCGCTTGGTCAGCGTGGTAACGAGGGTGCGGTATCCGGCCTCGGCGGTCTTGCGGCATTCTTGGATGCAATCCTGCACCTGATCCTCGACCGGGCGGATTTCGACCGGCGGATCGATCAGCCCGGTGGGGCGGATCACCTGTTCGGCAAAGACGCCGCCGGTCTGCTCCATCTCCCACCCGCCCGGCGTTGCCGAGACGAAGACCGTCTGCGGCCGCATCGCTTCCCATTCGTTGAAGCGCAAGGGGCGGTTGTCGATACAGCTGGGCAGGCGAAAGCCATATTCGGCGAGCGTCAGCTTGCGCCGATGGTCGCCGCGCGACATGCCGTTGACCTGACCGATCGTCTGGTGGCTCTCGTCGACAAAGAGCAGCGCATTGTCGGGCAGATATTCGAACAAGGTAGGCGGCGGCTCACCGGGAAGCCTGCCGGTCAGGAAGCGCGAATAATTCTCGATGCCCGCGCAACTGCCTGTCGCCGCGATCATTTCCAGATCGAAATTGGTGCGCTGTTCGAGCCGCTGCGCCTCGAGCAGCTTGCCCTCGGCAACCAGTTCCTCGAGCCGGTGGGTGAGTTCGAATTTGATCGCCTCGGTCGCCTGCTTCATCGTCGGCCCGGGGGTGACATAGTGGCTGTTGGCATAGACGCGGATCGCGTTCAGCCGCACCCCTGCCTTGCCGGTCAGGGGATCGAATTCGGCAATCTCCTCCACCTCGTCACCAAAGAAGGAAATGCGCCAGGCCATGTCTTCAAGGTGCGACGGGAACAGCTCCAGATTGTCGCCGCGCACGCGGAAATTGCCGCGCGCAAAGGCGGCGTCGTTGCGCTTGTACTGGAGCGCGACCAGCTTGCGGATCAGTTCGCGCTGGTCGACGCTTTCGCCTTTTTTGAGATCGAAGATCATCGCCGAATAGGTTTCGACCGAGCCGATGCCGTACAGGCACGACACCGAGGCGACGATCAGCACATCGTCACGTTCGAGGAGCGAGCGCGTCGCCGAATGGCGCATCCGGTCTATCGCCTCGTTTACGCTAGATTCCTTCTCGATATAGGTATCGCTGCGCGGCACATAGGCCTCGGGCTGGTAATAGTCGTAATAGCTGACGAAATATTCGACCGCATTGTCGGGGAAGAAGCTTTTGAACTCGCCATAAAGCTGTGCGGCGAGGATCTTGTTGGGCGCAAGCACCAGCGCGGGGCGTTGCAGCGTTTCGACCACCTTCGCCATGGTGAAGGTCTTGCCCGAACCGGTGACGCCGAGCAGAACCTGATTCTTCTCGCCCGTCAGCGCGGTATCGACCAGCTCGCGGATCGCCGTCGGCTGATCGCCCGCAGGCGCATATTCGGACACCAGCTTGAAAGGCTTTCCCCCATCGACCTTGGGCGGCCGTTCGGGCCGGTGGGGGATGAAGGAGCCGTCGGTCTCCGGTTCCTCGAGACCCCGGCGGATGATGAGTTCAGCCATGTTCGCTATATGTGCTGTTTTGGGGGTGCGGGCAAGGGGGATGGTTTGTTTGGAAAATAAGCCTTTGGGCTCAAATGAGAGGATTTGCTGGATTGCACACGCGACCTGCCTACGACACCACTCTAAGAATCTACACTTTTCCGTGTAAAGCCCAGTGCTTGCGGCAGGAGTTATCTGGCTGCGGCTTTCTGATGTGCGTTCAAAAAAGGGGGCGCTTGCTTAATGTCGTAAGCCAGCGCCCCCTAAATTTTTACCATGAAAGTTCCTTGTTAACGTTAGCCAGAACCCATCCCATGCTAATGCTGCGGAGAAAGTTCTGCCAGTTTGACGGCCCCCTGAAGTGAGTGTGCCTGCCGTGTTGCCATATTGCTACAGCTTTGCCCGCTAAACCAGCACTGTGGGCCCGATGCTCCAATTCGGCCAGAGCTTCATTTTGATCGTGATTGGATTTGTTACCGAACGAATGGTCAAGCGGAAAGATCAGCATGTCCTGACCCTGTTCGCGTATGTGAGCTACCTTGAGTTTAGGCATTGTGATTTCTCCTACTTTGGATGCTTGATCCGTTCATGTTCGGTCGTTTTCGGATGTCGATCTGCATATCCCTCCGTGACGAACCTGCCAGTCACCGAGCTACGATATGCGTCTTGAACAGGAGTGCTCTGTTTTTTCGATTTACTATTGGACATTACGTATTCCCTTTATTCTCTGTCGCCGTCAGCGGCGACAATTCAACGTGCGCTATGCGCAGACAAACTGACTTTCATATTGTGTCAGCCTACCGGCGCAAACTAGTGCAAGCTGGTCGAGAGTGAGTGGAAACTGAGTTAGGAATCCGCTCTGAACGATCAAAGCTGTTTTCAACACGATTCCCACAGCCCCTCCCCCGGAATCTTTCGACTCCGATTGACGGAAGCGGCTGGACGTGCGAGCAGGAGATTGCAACGCGAGCGCGAACGTCCAACCGTTCAGCTTGCAGGGGGCTAACCTAGCGGTTGGCCCCCAATTTTTTGCCCCCTCCCCTGACTCACCAGACAAGAGTGCGAGTCATGCATATGCACTCGCTTCCTCACATGCAACCCCATGAGCACTTTTTTTCGATGAAAGAGTGTGATAAATCTGTGGAACATCCGGTGGAAAGATAACAGCAGTGTCCAATAATACGACTCGCGAGATCATCGCTAAACTACTGAAACGTCGTGATGAATTGCGCTTGGAGTCCGAGGCACTCGATAATATGATTCGGACATACCAAAAGTTGATGATGCTGGAAAAAACACCTGATCCCGACCAGCTGCATTTGTGGCGTGGAGAAGGTCCGCGCGCCGCAAAAACTGCATATCTATCTGAAATATTGTCAGAAGTTCGTCGCATTATTGTTGGAGAGGGAAGGCCAATGTCGCGTGGCGAATTGGTTAGGCGCCTAGAAGCGGAGGGCTACGTGCTAGACGGCCGAGACAAAGCAAAAGTCCTTGGCACTAACATTTGGCGTTCGGAACAGTTCATGCACGTTGAAGGGCAGGGCTATTGGCCAGGAGATATTCCGTTACCACGCAACGGCTAGCTCACCCCCTCAAACATCCCACCCAATACCTGTCCGCCATGTACCAGCCGGACAATCTCTACCGCATCGCCCGCCACCCGATAGGCGATGATCGTGCGGCGGCGATACGGCGTTGTCCTGATGCCTTCGCCCAAATCCTCTCTCGGACTTCCGCGTTCGGGGAAGTGGCTTAGTTTGCGGACATGCGCCTCTATCGCGGCTGTATAATCATAGGCAGTGGCGGGGTCGGCCTGTCCGGCGATCCAATCATAAAGTGAAAGCAGGTCGTCGCGCGCGCTGGGCCGCCAGACGATCTTATGGGCCTTCACGCCTTGGGCTTATCCGTGCTGTGCTTTGCATGATGCGCCTTCAATGCGGCGAAGACATCATCCTGCACAATCGACGGGGCGGGGTCGGCAAGCGCCTCTGCCACCCGCGCCTTCAGGATAGCGTCAAGCGCCACTTCCTCCCGTTCCAGCGCACGCAGGCCTGCGCGGACGACTTCACTGACCGAGGCGTAGCGGCCCGAGGCGACATGCCCCTGCGCCAATCCGGTCAACGCGCCGAGGGTTACAGTTACGGGTTTTTCTGCCCTGTTTGCCATGCGAGCGTTATATGACATTGTCATAAAAATAAAAAGCGCAATTTTGTGGCCCTATACGACCACAATCTCTTTCAGACTGCCGGATTGAGCAGGTAGGGAGAGCCGCTACTTCCCCATCCTTTTCGGGCCTCGCCACCACCGCGCATTTTACCGCTTGAACAACACCCGATCCTCCGGCCCGAAGCCCCAGCGCCAGATGATCCACAGATACACGCCCAAAATCGCCGGGATGCCCAGCGACAGTTCGGCCCATTCGGGAAGCTGGATCGCCGCCGCGCCGATCAGGATTGCGGCGGCAACTGCGGGCAGCAGGGTCCAGCGCCAGATGCTCAGGCGCTCGCCCAGCAAATGCGACAGCAGCACCGCCTTTGCGACCGAGGCGAAGCCCAAGGCGAGCATCAGCGCGGCGGCAACGGCGGCGGCCTGCGCCAGCCCTTGATATTGCGGCTTCAGCCCGAGCATCGGCACCAGTTCGATCAGGATCAGGCTGAGCACCACCTGCAGCGCCAGCATAGCGAGCGAGATCATGAGGTTGCGGTGCCGCGCCATATAGACAAGCGCGCTTTCGCTGACGACAGCCGTGGCTGCGGCCACCTCCGCCGCGAGCAGGAAAGCCATTGCTGCGGTGCCGCCGACAAATTCGGGGCCGACCAGACCCATCACCGCCTCTCCCGGAATGCCGAGCGCGAGCGCGATGCCGACCTGGGCGGCGATAATCCAGAAACCGACCTGGCCGACCTGCCGTGCAATTTCGCCATGGTTTTTCGCCTGCAGATTGCGGGTGATGACGGGGCCGAGGATCGGGTCGAAACTCGATTTCAGTTTCTGCGGCAGGCTCGCGACCTGTTGTGCGACATAATAGATGCCGACCACCGCGGGCGAGGCGAACAGACCCAGTATCGCCAGATCGAGCCGGCGGCTGCCCCATTCGGCGGCGTCGGCGGCGGCGAGCGGCAGGTTGCGGCGGGCGAGCGCGTACAGCTCCGCCGGTCGCGGGCGCCATCCCCAGGGCAGACCATAGCTGCGCCACAAGGGCCACAGCGCGGTGAGCATCGCCGCAACGATCGAGGCGACATAAGACAGGATCAGGCCGTCGCGCGCCGAATAGAAGAACAGCGCCCCCGCCGCGATGCTGATCGTCCATGGCTCGACAATCGCCCTTGCCCGCACCGTGGAGGCGACGTCGAACCGGTATGCAAGCGCGGCCAGCGCAATGTCGGTCCAGACGATCGCGAAGATGGTCAGCGGCAGATAGCGGTCGAGCCCGTTGAGCGGGCTGTTGGGAAACATCAGTTGCGGCACCGCGATCAACACCGCCGCGCCCAGCGCCGAGGCAAAAGTCGCAACCAGCATCGCATCGCCGACGACATGCGTGTCGGGCCGATCCTGACGCGACAAGGCCTCTGCCAGCCCGCGCCGCAGGCCCAGCGTCGCCAGCTGGGCGACAAATTCGACGATCAGGATCGCATAGGCGAAACGCCCCAGCACCTCCGGCCCGTACAGCCGCCCGGCGATGAACAAGAAGGGGATACGCGCGGCAAGCCGCAGGACAAAGCCGAGCACATTGGTCCGCCCGCCCCTGGCGAGCGCCTTCAGATCGGCTTCGTTCTGGTCGGGCACGGTTGCCGTCAAACCCCCCTCCGTTTGCGGACAATGCGTCGGACAACGGTAGGGCAATGAACGCGGCTTGTCACCTTTCGGCCTTTAGCGGGCGCGACAGCAGTGCTTCGACGACCTGGCCGACGCTCGCGCTGCCATCGAGCAGCGCGCAGACCGCCGCGACAATCGGCATGTCGACCCCCAGCGCCTGCGCGGATTCGAACAGGACCGGCGCGGTGAACGCGCCCTCGGCCACGCTACGCCGGTCGGCCATCAGTTCGGCCGCCGCCCTGCCCTGCCCCAACCCGCGCCCCAGAGAGAAATTGCGGCTGTTTTCCGACGAACAGGTGAGCACCAGATCGCCCAGCCCCGAAAGCCCGGCAAGCGTTTCCGCCCGCGCCCCGCGTGCAAGGCCATAACGCTGCATTTCGGCAAAGCCGCGCGCGATCAGGGCAGCGCGGGCGTTCAGCCCCAGCCCGGCCCCGTCGACCACGCCGCAACCGATGGCGAGCACATTTTTCACCGCGCCGCCAATCTCCGCCCCTACAATATCGGCGGACCAATAGGGGCGGAAAGCGGGGGTCGCGACCAGCTGCATCAGCGCCTTGCCCATCGCCTCGCCTTCGCAGGCGAGCGTGATCGCGGTCGGCTTGCCCGCTGCCACTTCATGCGCGAAAGTGGGGCCGGAAAGCACGGCGAGCGGATTGGCGGGGCGCAACGCGGCGACGATTTCGGAAACCAGCATCTGCGTTCCCGCCTCTATCCCCTTCGAACAGAGCAGCAGCGGCGCATCGGTTGCGGGCAACCGTTCGAGCGTGCCGCGCAGATGCTGTGCCGGGGTCACCAGCAGCAGCGCCGAACAGGCCGCCATATGCGCAAGCTGACCGGTGGCGCGGATGTGCGGCGGCAGCGCCAGACCGGGCAGATAGAGCGGGTTGCCCTTTCCGGCATTGACCGCCTCGACCACTTCGGGCTCCAGCGCCCAGAGCAGGACATCATCATGGTTCTGCGCCATGACGCTGGCGAGCGCGGTGCCCCATGCGCCTGCGCCGATGATGCCGACGGGTTGGCCGGTCATGCCTTCACTCCTGCACCACGCACCGTTTCGGCATCGGGATCGAGCGGCCAGCGCGGGCGGGCTGCAATGTCGAGCGGGTCGGTCAATCCGGCGGCGAAGCGTTCGGCACCCGCCCAGGCGATCATCGCGCCATTATCGGTGCACAGCCAGTGCGGCGGGGCGACGAAGCGCATGCCATAACGGTCGGCCACCCGTTGCAGCATCGCGCGGATGGCATCATTGGCGGCCACCCCGCCCGCGACCACCAGTGCGCCCGGCGGATCGATCCGCGACAGGCTGTATTCCAGCCGGTCCTCAAGGCAATCGACCACCGCCTGCTGGAACGATGCGGCAATGTCTTCGGGCCGGTGCGTCCCTGCTTCATGCGCGCGCAGCACCGCGCTTTTGAGGCCGGCAAAGCTGAAATGCGGTTCGTCGGCACCCTTTAGCGGCCTGGGCAGCGGCACCGCCCTTGCATCGCCTGCTTTCGCCGCCCTTTCGACCGCAGGGCCACCGGGAAAGCCGAGGCCCAATATCTTCGCGCTCTTGTCAAACGCCTCCCCCACGGCATCGTCGATCGTGGTCGCCAGCCGGTCATAATCGCCGACGCCGTTGACGCGCAGCAACTGGCAATGCCCGCCCGAAACGAGCAGCAACAGATAGGGAAAACCCAGATCCGCATCGATCAGCCGCGGCGACAGCGCATGGCCCTCCAGATGGTTGACAGCGATCAGCGGCTTGTCCGCCGCCATCGCCAGCGCCTTTGCCGTCACCAGCCCGACCATCACCCCGCCGATCAGCCCCGGCCCGGCGGTCGCAGCGATGGCATCGACGTCTTTCAGCGTCATCCCCGCATCGGCGAGCGCGGTTTCGACCAAGGGCGTCATCAGCTCGGCATGGGCGCGCGCGGCAATTTCGGGCACCACACCGCCAAAGGCGCGGTGGTGATCCTCCTGCCCCGCCAGCGCGTGGCTCAATATCGTCCGGTCCGAACGCACCAGCGCGGCTGCGGTTTCGTCGCAACTCGATTCAAGGCCCAAAATCACTGCCATCGGCTTCCCCTTAGGGATGTGCCCCGCTATGGACAAGCCGCATGAGCCCCAGCACCAGCACCCCCCTTCGCATCGGCACCCGTTCCTCCCCGCTGGCTTTGGCGCAGGCGGAGATGACGAAGGCGGCGTTGCTGGCTGCGCATGGCTGGGATGACGTAGCCGTCTTCCTGGTTCCGATGCTGTCGAGCGGAGACAAGGTGCAGGACCGGCCGCTCGCCGAAATCGGCGGCAAGGCGCTGTGGACCAAGGAACTGGAGCGCGCGCTGCTGACCCGCGAGATCGACATCGCGGTGCATTCGATGAAGGATGTCGAAACCCTTCGCGCCGACGCATTCCGCATCGCCGCGATGCTGCCGCGCGCCGATGTGCGCGACCGGCTGATCGGGGCAGACAGCATCGCCGCGCTTCCGCACGGCGCGCGCGTCGGCACCTCCAGCCCGCGCCGCGCCGCGCAGCTGAAGGCGCTGCGCCCCGATCTGGTCACTGCCAGCATCCGGGGCAATGTCGCGACCCGGCTGTCCAAACTCGAACATGGCGAATTTGATGCGACCTTGCTGGCGGCGGCCGGGCTTGACCGGTTGGGGCAGGGCCATATCGGCACAGCCATCGCAGCCTCCGAAATGCTCCCCGCCGCCGCGCAGGGCGCGATAGGCATCGATTGCCTTTCGGAACGGCACGAGCTTGCCGCGCTGCTCGATCCGGTCAATCACCAGCCCACCTTCGATTGCGTGATGGCCGAACGGGCATTCCTCGAAGCGCTGGGGGGCACCTGCCATTCACCGATTGCGGCACAGGCGAGCATCGACAAGGGTCGCATCACACTGAAGGCGGAAATACTGAGCGAGGACGGAAGCGAAAAGCGGCAGGGGCAAACGACCTTTGCGCCTGCCGATTTGGCGGCCGCCGCGCGCCTCGCCCGCCAGTTGCTCGATGCGGCCTCGCCCGATCTGCGGGCCTTGTTCGGGCAATGAAAATCCTCATCATCCGCCCGCAACCGGGCAATGATGCGAGCGCGGCGCGCGCCCGCGCAGCCGGGTTCGATCCGGTGCAGTTGCCCTTTTTCGAAGTGCGGGCGCGAATATGGAACGCCCCCGATCCGGCGAATTTTGATGCCCTGCTGATCACCAGCGCCAATGCCATTCGCCATGCCGGTCCACAGCTCGACGCCCTGCGGCAGCTGCCGGTTCACGCCGTCGGCGCGCGCAGTGCCGACGAAGCGCGCCGAAGCGGACTCGCTGTCCAATCCGAAGGAACCAGCGATGCAGCGCATGCCTTGCAGGCCGCGGCAGATGCCGGTCACCATCGGCTCTTGTGGCTGGCCGGGGAGGACCATCAAAAACTCGCGCCGATGCCTAGCATGACGATCGACCAGCGCATTGTCTATGCATCCGTCCCCATAGAGGTGGACGACGCGATCGCCGACGCCGTGCGGTCGAGCGATGTCGTCGCGCTGCATTCGGCGCGGGCCGCAGACAGATTTGCTCGCTTTGTCGCGGCGTCGGGCCTCGACCGGCGGTGCATTCGGCTGGCAGCCTTTTCCCTAGCGATAGCGGAGGCGGCAGGCCCCGGCTGGCGGGCGGTTGCCGTAGCCGACCGACCCGATGACCAAGCGCTGTTGTCGGCGGCGACTGCGCTTGATAGGGTATCGCCTGTAACCGGTCGCAAGGGGAATATGATTTGAACTGGAGAGCAGGCGTCGCACTTTCGATACTGGCATTTGTCGGTGGCGGCCTGGCGATCAGCTGGCTTGCGCCATCGGGGCTGTCGCCCTTTGGATCCGAAATGGCGGGCACCCCGTCCACGCCGCTTGCCGAAGCCGGACCGTCGGTGGCCGCGCCACCGGTCAATCCGGTGCTGGCGGCCGCAGGCGCACCGCAGATCCTGCAACCGATAGCCGACTCCGCCCGCACCGAAGCGATGCTGGTGGCGATGGCCGCGCGCCGTTCGCTGGGCGCGGGCGCGCCGCTCGGCCCCCTCGCCCCGCGTCTCGACGCGATGTTCGGCGCGAGCCAGCCACAGGCCCTTGTCCGCATCCGCGCATCCGCGAAAGAGGGGCTCACACCGGCCAGCCTCGCCGCCGAATTTGATGCGGTCGCCCCGCGTCTGGCAAACGACAATGCGATGAGCTGGGAGCGGGCGCAGCGCGAGGCACGGACGCTGTTCGTGCTGCGCCGGTCCGAAGGCGCAGCCTTGTCGCGCGACGCCCAGTTGCAACGGATTCGCGACCTGATCCTGACCGGCAATATCGATTCGGCAATCCGGCTGGTGTCGGCGATGCCGGGTGCCGCCAATGCCGATGGATGGCTGGTCAAGGCGCGGCGCTATCGCGATGCGCAACTGGCACTCGACACACTCGAACAGGCCGCGCTGGCAATGCCGATGGCGGCCCAGGTCGCTCCGCCGGTTCCGGCACCGATGGCACCGGCACCCGCGCCGCAGCCGGTCGACAATTTGGCCACCGATTGAACGATCAGCCGCCCCCGCTGCGGCTGCTGGCGCGCGAAGCCGGATCCTTCGCCTATATGCGGCTGCGCGCGGCTTTCGCCCCGGCGATCAAGGCTGACGTGGCAGGCGACCGGCGCACCGTCATCGTCTTCCCCGGATTCATGGCGTCCGACCGCACCACGTCGCGGCTGCGCCGTTCGCTGCAGCTGGCGGGGTTCGAAACGCACGGCTGGGGGCTGGGGCGCAATCGCGGCATCCGGGCGGACACGCTCGACCGGGTGGCCGACCAGATGGCGAAACGGCAGTTCGACGGCCCGGTCACGCTGATCGGCTGGAGTCTGGGCGGGCTGGTGGCGCGCGAATATGCGAAACGGTTTCCTGACCGGGTGGCCAAGGTCATCACCCTCGGCAGCCCCTTTTCGGGAAGCCCGCGCGCGAACAACGCCTGGCACATCTATGAAGCGGTCGCACGCCACAAGGTCGACGCGCCGCCGATCGACACCATCCTCGCCCAAAAGCCGCCGGTGCCCACTATCGCCTTCTGGTCGGCAAAGGACGGCGTTGTCGCCCCGCAATCCGCCCGCGGCGCAGACGGCGAACGCGATCATCCGGTCGAACTCGACTGCACGCATATGGCCTTTGTCGCCGATCCGCGTGCCATTCGCGCCATTGCGGCAGCCATATTGGCCGATTAACGGCGCGCCACCTCGACAGCTTCGCGCACATTGTCGCTGAAAAAGCCGTCAATCCCCGCTTCGAGATAGGCCCGGATCTCACCCGCCAGATCGCCATGTCCGGCAGGGTTGAGGCCGCTGCGCTGGGCCAGCGGCAGGAAATAATTCTCGCGCCGGAAGGTCCAGACATGAACGTCGAGCCCTGCGGCATGCGCGTGCGTGACCAGCGCCGTCGGTTCACCCAGATTGCCGAGCAGCGTGCGCGGGATGACCATCGCCTTTTCGACCCCGATCCCGTCGGCATAGGCGGCAACGGCCTTCAGCCCGGCGGGGGACGCCATCGCCGCATAGCTCGTCGCCGGATCGTCGGCAGGCCCGCCATCCTTTGCCATCAGCTGGATCAGCCGCAGTTTCGTCTTGCCACGCAGCGCCTTCAGATTGCCGACCTCGAAACTCTGGATGAACAGCGGATCATCCTTCGCTGTATAGCCATATTTTGCGAGCAGCGCGAGCAACGGCGCCTCGTGCGGCAGGCCGATCGCGGCAAAATAGCCGGGATGCTTGGTTTCGGGATAGATGCCGATGCGCCGCCCGGCTTCCTTCTCCTTCGCCTTTGCCAGCAGGATGATTTCCTCGAATGTCGGAATTTCGAACTGCCCGTCAAAGGCCCTATTGGCTGTGCGCAGCAGCGGCAGCCTTTCCTTCGCGCGCAGCGTCTTCAGTTCGGCGAGCGTGAAATCCTCGGTAAACCAGCCGGTCATTTTCTCGCCATCGATGGTCTTGGTCGCCTTGCGGTCGGCAAATTCGGGCCGGTCGGCGACATCTGTGGTTTCCGAAATCTCGTTCTCGTGCCGCGCGACCAGAACGCCATCCCTGGTCAGCACCAGATCGGGCTCGATATAGTCCGCGCCCTGTTCGATCGCGCGCGCATAGCTGGCGATCGAATGTTCGGGCCGCTCGCCGCTGGCGCCGCGATGGGCGATGATGATCGGGTCTTTGGCCATGGCCGATTTTCCTTCATTGGCAGCGCTGCCGGTACAGGCAGACAGCGCCAGAGCACAGCAGAGCAGAAATCCGGTTTTCATGCACGCACCGAAACGGAAACGGGGGAGCGGGCTTCATCAAGCTGGATCGTTACATCGGCTCGCCCCGGCATCTCGTCCATGATCCAGCGCGTCAGCCGTTCATAATGGGCGATGAAGCGGGCGACCTGTTCGTCGGTCATCGCGGCGGCGGCGCGCTCTGCACCATCCTGCGCCAGATAGCCATGTTCCTGTTCGCAGCGCCAGCGCTGCACGACGCCGAAGCCGGGTGGGCGCAGATAGGCAAGCCGGTCGATATGCGCGAACAATGCCGCCGTTTCGCCGCCGAGATGCGCATTCCAACAGGTTCGCCAGACGCCGTCCGGGTCTTCGGTGCGTTCCAGATCATTGACCGGTCGCGCCAGCAGCTCGTCGGGCACCGGGCGCGCGCCGACGCACCAGCCTTCGAACAGCAACAAATCGGCAGGCCCTTCCAGCAACGGCCAGTCGCGCGACGACAGCGGTTCGTCGGCGCGCTTGTCGAAACGCGGCAGCATCACCGTGCGCCCCGCCCGGACCGCATCGAGCGTGGCGATGCCGATGGCCGTGTCATGCGTCCCTGGCGGCCCGCGCGTGGCGAACAGCGGATGCACCTGCTCTGCCAGACCGGCGCGCACCATGCGCCCGAGATAGAGGTCGTCGAGCGACAATATCCCGACCTTATATCCTTGCGCGGCGAAGTGCGCGGCCAGTTGCGCGCAGGCGGTCGACTTGCCCGAGGCCTGTGTGCCACACAGCCCGACAATCAGCGGCTTTCCCGGCGTCAGCCAGCCCCCGATCTGCGCGGCAAGTGCGGTGGCAACCGGGTTCATGCCCCGAACGCGGCCTCCCATTCGGGAAGTTTGAACCCGACCAGCAGCCCGCCGGGATATTCGAGCACCGGCCGCTTGATCATGCCCGGCTGTTCGAGCATCAGCGCGATTGCCTTCGCCTCATCGAGGTCGACCTTCGCAGCATCGGGCAGTTTTCTGAAGGTCGTCCCCGCGCGGTTGAGGATGGTTTCCCATCCCTTCGCCGCGCACCAGCTTTTCAGCTTGCCGGCATCTGCCCCGACCTTTTTATAATCGTGAAAGACATAGGCTATGCCCCGGCCATCCAGCCAGACGCGTGCCTTTTTCACCGTGTCGCAATTGGGAATGCCGTAAAACAGGATGGTCATCATTTCGTCCTCATTATTTTGTCCCGCTCTAGCGGATAGGCGGGGGGAGGCAAGCGTGGGGCGGCAATGCGGCGGCTTTCGCTTGTGCAGCGCTTCGGCTATGCGCCGCGCATGGCACAAGATGGCATCCTGATTCTCACCACCGGCGGCACGATCGACAAAAATTATTTCGACGCGCTTTCGGAATACCAGATTGTCGACAGCGGGATTCCCGCTCTGCTCAAGGAGGCGCGGGTTGCCCTGCCCTTCCGCCTGGTCGAACTCATGCGCAAGGACAGCCTCGAACTGACCGACGCCGACCGCGCGCTTATCGCCAGCGCCGCGCGCGAAGCCCCCGAAACCCGCATCGTCGTCACCCATGGCACCGACACGATGACCGACACCGCCAAGATTCTCGCCGCCGAAGTGCCCGGCAAGACCATCGTCCTCACCGGTGCGCTTTCACCTGCGCGCTTTGCCGAGACCGACGCCAATTTCAACCTCGGCATGGCCTTTGCGACCGCGCAGGTCGCGGCACCGGGTGTCTGGATCGCGATGAGCGGCCAGGTGTTCGACGGCCAGAAGGTGCGCAAGGATCGCGAGGCGGGGAAGTTCGTGGTCGCCTAGGGGCAGCAGCCTTTAGATTCCGGGGCGACGTATCGCCACCGCCTCGTTCGGCGCTACAGCCCGCCCAGTTCGCATCCCCGTTCCTCCAATATCGGACGCAGCGCCCGATAGACCGCCGGGTGGCGGTTGAGCGGGATCGTCGGATAGAGGTGGTGGATGATGTGATACTGCATCCCCGAGGAACCGATATTGCCCCAGATACTGCGGAAGGCGCGGGTTTCGCGGTAGCGGCCGCGTTCGACCATCGGGTGGTGCGGCGCCCAGCTGAGGTAGAAATTGATATAGACCTGCGCGATCCGCACCGGCAGCCACCACAACAGGATCGCCTCCCAGACAAAGCCAGACCAGGCGAGCGCGGCGAGGATCGTGTAGTTGACGAACTTCATGGCTGCGGCATGCAAAAACGCCATTTTTGCGGTCGGCGTGCCGATCCGTCGCAGCGTCGCCGAATAACATTCGTGGCGCGGCTGCGTCTTGACCAGCGCTTTCGCCAGCGCGCCCGGAATGGTCACCGCCGCCATCGGATAGTCGGGATCGAGCAGGGGGTCGTTGGTGTGGCGGTGGTGCTCGAAATGGGTGACACGCAGGATGCTGAGCGGGGTCGCCAGCGGCACCAGCGAATACCAGCCGATAAATTCGTTGAACCAGTGCCAGCGCGACCCTTCGGGCACGATGATATGGTGTTGGGCATCGTGCGAGGGCAGATAGGCCGCGGTCGTGTTGACCGTCGCGATCAGAAACCCTGCCCATAACGGCAGCGTGCCGCCCAGCACCAGCGGCCACAGCGCCAGCCAGACGGTCGTGTTGACCAGCGGCCAGATCACCATGATCCAGGGAAAGCCGCCGATATAGCGTTCAGCAATCTCCTTTTCGCGGGCGCGCAGATTGGCAGGTGCGGCTGTGTCTACCATAGCCAGGTCTTCCGCTGGCGGGCGACGAGCCCCAGCAGGATGCCGATGCCCAGCCCGGCGTGCAGCGGGCTGATCCCGAAGGGCGGCGCGATCCCGGCCAGATCGAAGGCGGAGGCAATCGCCGGGGCGATAAGGCCGATGCCGAACAGGACCGGCCCGAAACTGAACGCCAATGCGATCAGGCGCATATTGGCTCTCTCCCCTTTTCCACCACCGCGCTCGCAGCGCGTGGCTTGTTGTGGTGCCAGACCTAGCGCCGCTTTGCGCCAGCGGTTTGACATTTTACGCCATACATCCGAAATTTGTGCCGGAGGTCGCGTGGAAGCAACGGTCAATTCCTATCTGCTGAAGGGCTTTGCGCAACTGGTCGCCGAATGCGGCGGCGATCTGCGCCTGATCGGGCAAGCCTCCGGCATCAGGCATGACGCGTTTTTCACCCACGGCCTTGCGGTGCCTGTCCGGCAGGTTCTGGCCGGATTTGAGCTGGCAGCGCGATCAAGCGGGTTTCGCGCCTTCGGGCTGACGCTTGCCGAGCGATCGAGCCTCGATGTGGTCGGCCCGCTCTGGCCGCTGCTCAACAGCGCGGGCACGGTGCGGCAGATGCTCGACGATCTGGCGACCAACTTCCATATCTATTCCGATCGCGGGCTGGCATCGCTGGTCATGGTCGAGGGCGGCGCGATGCTGCATTACGACATCATGGCGGGCGAGTGTGAAAGCCAGGTGCAGATCGTCGAATTCTCGCTCGCGCTCGCCTATCGGGAAATCTGCCGACAGGTCGGCGCGGGTAGCGACTCCGCGATCTTCCTGTTCCGCCATTCCAGGCCGCCCGATCTCACCGCGCACCGGCGCGTGCTTGGCCCGAACCTCAGCTTCGATCAGGAATGCAACGCCATCTTCCTCGACGCAGCCCTGCTCGAGCGGCGGTGCCGACTGCACGATGGGCAGAGCCGCGAAAGCGCGCAATCGCAGATCGGCGACCTGCTTCGCCATAGGCCGCAGGGCATGGCCCGTCAGGTCGAACTCGCCATCCGCATCCATCCGGACCTGGCCGAATGTTCGATCGGGCAGATCGGCCGCACGCTGGGGCTGTCAAGCCGGACGATCCAGCGTGCGCTGGCCGAAGAGGGAACATCGTTCCGGCGAATCTTCGGCGAAGTCCGGGCCGATCTCGCGCATAAATATCTGGCACAATCGACACTCGCTGTCGGCCAGATCGCCGAACTGCTGGGCCATTCGGATATGAGCGCGTTCAGCAGGGCATTCCGGCGCTGGCGCGCGACAACGGCATCGTGCGAACGCCGGAACGCACGTCCCGCGCAGGCCGATGTTTCGCCAAATGAAGCTGCCGGTTCCGCTTGAATCAAACGCCCGCGCGGCGGCGGCGGATGCGACTATCCGGCAGTGCCGGACCGGTAGGGCTGGCAATCGCCCGCAAGATGATCGATCAGCGCGCGGATCGAGGGCAGCAGCCCGCGGCGCGAGGGGAATACCGCATAGACGGACAGATTGGGCGAGGCCCATTGCGGCAACAGCGTGACCAGCCGCCCCGCCGCGCAATCGGCTTCGATCATCAGATTGGGCATCTGGACAATCCCTATCCCGGCGAGCGCGGCGGCGCGCAGCGCGGCGAGATCGTCGGTGAGAAGGCGCGGCGTCGCCGGGATCGAGGCGGTCGAGCCGCTGTCATGCGTGAGCGTCCATTCGATATGGTCTGCGCCGCCATTGGCGATCAACGTGCCAAGGCCGATCGCAGGCCAATCGGCAAGATCGGACGGGATCGCGGGCGTCGCCCGCCCGTCGAGCAGCCGGGGGGCCGCGACCAGACACTGGCTGACCTCGCCCAGCTTGCGCATCACCAGGCTGGCGGACTCAAGGCGCGGCTCGCCGGTCTGGATCACCATGTCAAAGCCTTCGCGGATGATATCGACCGGACGGTTATAGGCCTTCAACTGGATGTGGACTTTCAGATTGACGGCCATGAACTCGGCGATGGCCGCGCCCATGCGATAGGCAATCAGCCCCGGGGGGCAGGCGATGCGGATAAGCCCCGCCGGTTCGGCGCGGATCGCATCGATCGCCTCCTGCGCGGCCTCGGCCTCGACCAGCATGGCAAGGCAGTGCTGATAATAGGACTGGCCGATGTCGGTGACCGAGAATTTGCGCGTCGAGCGCTGGATCAGGCGCACACCGAGGCGATCTTCCAATGCGGCGATACGGCGGCTCAGCTTCGATTTTTGCATGCCCAGCGCGCGGGCGGCAGGGGCAAAGCCCTGATGCTCCACCACCTTGACGAAATAAGCGAGGTCGTTGAGATCGTTCATCGTTGCATCAATAGGACACAGAGTCCGGATTCGCAATCTACCGGACTGATCGTTCCATAGCCATTGTGTCTGCATAGCCCGCGCCTCCCTTGAGTCGCGGTATCTGGAGACAAAAGATGAAGACCATTATCGGCCGTTATTCGAACCCCAACCGGCACTGGGTCGGCGACGGGTTTCCCGTGCGCTCGCTCTTTTCCTACAGCACGCTGGGCGCGCAGATCAGCCCCTTTCTGCTGCTCGACTTTGCCGGGCCGCATTATTTCGAACCGGGCATCACCCCGCGCGGCGTCGGCGAGCATCCGCATCGCGGCTTTGAAACCGTGACGATCGTTTACGAGGGCGAGGTTTCGCACCGCGATTCGACCGGCAAGGGCGGCACCATCGGCCCCGGCGACGTGCAGTGGATGACTGCGGCAAGCGGTATCCTGCACGAGGAGTTCCACTCGACCGGCTTCACCAAGGCAGGCGGGCCGTTCCGCATGGTCCAGCTCTGGGTCAACCTGCCCGCGAAGGACAAGATGAGCGCACCCGGCTATCAGGCGATCACCTCGGCTGACATCCCCGTCGTCAGCCTGGCCGATCAAGCGGGCAAGGCGCGGATCATCGCCGGAGAGTTTGAAGGCACCAAGGGCCCGGCGCGGACCTTCACGCCGATCAACATGTGGGATCTGCGGCTGACCGCCGGGGCCTCGCTGAACCTCGATCTGCCCGAAGGCCATACCGCCGCGCTGGTGGTCCTCTCCGGCCATATCACCGTCGGCGGCAGCCAGGCGGCGGGCGAGGCCGAGATGGTGCTGCTCTCCCGCGATGGCAGCGGCATGACCATCGACGCCGATGGCGATGCGACCGTGCTGGTGCTGACCGGGGAGCCGATCGACGAGCCGATTGCTGGCTATGGCCCGTTCGTGATGAACAGCGAAACCGAAATCCGTCAGGCAATCGAGGATTTCAACAGCGGCAAGTTCGGCGCCATGGCACCGGCCTGACCGCAACCCGAGGCCCGGTGCCCCCACCGGGCCTCCACCATTTCAAACCGCGTTAAGAAAGGAATATCCCATGACCAGTGAAACCCGCCGTGATCCGCTGTCCGATCATCTGCTGACCCCCGAAAATTCGGCGTTCATCATCATCGACTATCAACCGATCCAGGTCTCCTCGATCCGTTCGGTCGACAAGCGCGAACTGGTGTTCAACATCGTCAGCACGGCAAAGGCAGCGGTGAACTATAATCTGCCGATTGTGCATTCGACGGTGAATGTCGCCACCGGCCACAACAAGCCGCCAATCCCCGAAATCCAGGAGGTGCTCGGCCATCTGCCGACCTATGACCGCACCACGATCAATTCGTGGGAAGATGCCGAGTTCAAGGCGGCGGTCAAGGCCACCGGCCGCAAGAAGCTGATCATGACCGCGCTGTGGACCGAGGCTTGCCTTGCCTTCCCCGCGCTCGACGCGCTTGCCGAAGGCTATGAGGTCTATGTCGTCGCCGATGCCGTGGGCGGCACCTCGGTGCAGGCGCACGAGGCGGCGTTGCGCCGGATCGAACAGGCGGGCGGCAAGCTGATCAGCAAGACCCAGCTCTGGTGTGAACTCCAGCGCGACTGGAACCGCACCGACACCGTGCCCGGCTTCATGCACGTCTTCCAGAACTGGGACGGATCGAACCCCGAAAAGGACTTCAAGGGCTGATCGCCCCGCACCCCCTTCACAAAGGAGAAAGTTATGACCACACCTGCCAACTTCAACGGCGCTCGCCCCGTGATCGATCCCGATGACGCGGTGATGCTGCTGATCGATCATCAAAGCGGCCTGTTCCAGACCGTTGCCGACATGCCGATGCCGGTGCTGCGCAACCATGCCGCCGCACTTGCCCGGATGGCGACGCTGAGCAAGCTGCCGGTCATCACCACCGCTTCGGTGCCGCAGGGTCCGAACGGACCGATGATCCCCGAAATCCACGAGAACGCCCCGCACGCAAAATATGTGGCGCGCAAGGGCGAAATCAACGCCTGGGACAATCCCGATTTCGTCGCCGCTGTCGAGGCGACGGGACGCAAGACGCTGATCATCGCCGGCACCATCACCAGCGTGTGCATGGCATTCCCTTCAATCAGCGCAGCCCATGCCGGGTACAAGGTGTTCGCCGTGGTCGATGCCTCGGGCACCTATTCCAAGATGGCGCAGGAGATCACGCTGGCCCGGGTGGTGCAGGCCGGGGTCGTGCCGATCGATACCGCCGCTGTCGCCTCGGAACTTCAGAAAACCTGGCACCGCGATGACGCGATGGAATGGGCACAAATCTACACCAAGATTTTCCCGCCCTATCAGCTGCTGATCGAAAGCTATGGCAAGGCGCAGGAAGTGATCACCAACAACGAACAGCTTGATTCGGCACGCGCCTGAAGCCGACGGGCCGCCCGCCACCGGGCGGCCCGCAGCGGCGGGCGAGCCATTGGGATCGACTGGCTGGCGCATTGCACTGAAATATCGTGATGATTGCTTGCCAACATCCGATAATTGCGATTGATTTGCAGCAGTTGCAGCGACTCGCGCATGCACGACCAGGGAACCGAGTGAAAGGAATCATCCCTATGCCAGCCAATCCCGCGATCATTCTCGTCCATGGCTTCTGGGGCGGTGCCGCCCATTGGGCCAAAGTCATCCCGTTGCTCCACGCCGCCGGACTGGACAGTCTCCACGCGGTCGAGTTGCCGCTGACCTCGCTCGCGGACGATGCAGAGCGGACGCGCCGGATGATCGCGCAGGCCGGTGGCCCGGTGCTGCTGGTCGGGCATAGCTATGGCGGCGCGGTGATCACCGAGGCGGGTACGCATCCCGATGTGCAGGGCCTTGTCTATATCGCCGCATTCGCACCCGATGCCGGGGAAAGCGCGGGCGGCATCACCCAGGCCAACCCACCCGAAGGCGCAGCCGCCATTGCCCCCGATTCGGACGGCTATCTGTGGATCGCGCAGGACAAATATCACGACAATTTCTGCCAGGATCTGAGCGCGCAAGAGGCGCTGGTGATGGCGGTGACGCAAAAGGCACCGCTGGGATCGACCTTTGGCGACACCATCGGCACCCCGGCATGGCGCAGCAGGGATTGCTGGTATCAGGTGTCGGATCATGACCGTATGATCGCGCCCGCCAACCAGGTGATGATGTCGGGGCGGATGAACGCACGCAAGGTGATCCACCTGCACGCCAGCCACGCCTCGCTCGCCTCGCAGCCGGGGCCGGTCGCGGACCTGATCATCGAAGCCGCGCGCGGCTGAATCGCAAAAAGGGAATGGGCACATGATCGAACGCATCATCGACAAGCGCAATCACGATCTGGGCGGCGGCTTTGTGGTCGGGCGTGTTCTGCCCTTCCATGCGCGGCGCATGGTCGGCCCGTTCATCTTCTTCGACCATCTGGGGCCGCTCGAACTTGCACCGGGAATCCCGCGCGAACTCGACGTGCGTCCGCACCCGCATATCGGGCTGTCGACTGTGACCTACCTTTATTCAGGCCAGATCACCCACCGCGACAGCCTGGGCTTTCATCAGGAAATCCGCCCCGGCGAAGTCAACTGGATGGTCGCGGGCAGCGGCATCACCCATAGCGAGCGGCTCGAATATGCCCGCGCCCACGGGGCCGCGATGCACGGCATCCAGGCATGGGTGGCGCTGCCGACGGCGGACGAGGAAACCGACCCCGCCTTTTACCATCATGAAGGCAGCGACCTGCCGGTCTGGGAGGAGGGCGGCGTACGCGGCCGGTTGATCGCGGGGGCGGCCGACGGCCTCAGCGCCTCGGTCAAGACCCATTCGCCCTTATTCTACCAGCATCTCGATATGGACGCGGGCGCGCGCCACGCCGTCACCACCGCCTATGCCGAACGGGCGGTCTATTGCGCGAGCGGCGAAATCGAAGTCGGCGGAACCGTGCTCCACCCCGGCCAGATGGCGGTGCTATCGGCACGCGACGCGGCGGATATCGTCGCCAGCCAGCCATCCCATGTCATGCTGCTCGGCGGCGAGCCGATCGGCGAGCGCTTCCTGTTGTGGAATTTCGTCTCCTCGTCGAAGGAACGGCTCGAACAGGCCGCCGAGGACTGGCGGCACCAGCGGATGAAACTGCCCGTCGGCGACGACCGGGAATTCACGCCGCTGCCCGAAAAAGCATAGGAGAGGCCATGGCCGCAATCACCATCACCAGGGAAGACGATGGCCGCCACGGTCGCTATGTCGCGCGCGTCGCGGGCATCGATGCCGAGGCGGAACTGACCTTCACCCATCGCGGGCCGGGGCTGATCAGCGCCGATCACACCGGCGCACCCGAAGCGCTCAAGGGCACGGGCGCGGCGGCGGCGCTGGTCGAGCATCTGATCGCCGAGGCGCGGGCAACGCCGTTCCGGATCATCCCCTACTGCCCCTTTGTCCGCGCGCGCTACCTCAAGCATCCCGAATGGCAGGATGTGATGACCGTCGCCCCCGGCGAGATGCCGGAATAGCGTCGCCACCGGACGGAGGGGTAAAAATCATTCCCACTCGATCGTGCCGGGCGGCTTCGAGGTATAGTCGTAAACCACGCGGTTGATGCCCTGCACCTCGTTGATGATCCGCGTCGCCACGCGGGAAAGGAAGGCGGCGTCGAAGGGGTATATGTCGGCGGTCATGCCATCGACCGAAGTGACGGCGCGGAGCGCGCAGACGCTGTCATAGGTGCGGCCATCGCCCATCACGCCAACGGTGCGCACGGGCAGCAGCACGGCAAAGGCCTGCCAGATCGCATCGTAAAGGCCCGCATTGCGGATTTCCTCCAGATAGACCGCATCGGCCTTGCGCAGGATATCGCAGCGTTCCTTGGTGACCTCCCCCGGAATGCGGATCGCGAGGCCGGGGCCGGGAAAGGGATGGCGGCCGACAAACTGGTCGTTGAGGCCGAGTTCACGGCCGAGCACGCGGACTTCATCCTTGAACAATTCGCGCAACGGCTCGACCAGTTGCATGTTCATCCGCTCGGGCAGACCGCCGACATTGTGGTGGCTCTTGATCGTCACCGAAGGCCCGCCGGTGAAAGATACGCTTTCGATCACATCGGGATATAGCGTGCCCTGGGCAAGGAAATCGGCACCGCCCAGCTTCTTCGCCTCCTCCTCGAACACATTGATGAATTCGGCACCGATGAACTTGCGCTTCTTTTCGGGATCGGTGACGCCCGCAAGCCCCGCCATGAAGCGTTCCTCGGCATCGACGACGACCAGCGGAATATTATAATGGTCGCGAAACAGGCTTTCGACCTGTTCGCGCTCGTTCAGGCGCAGCAGGCCATGATCGACGAAGACGCAGGTCAACTGGTCGCCGATCGCCTCGTGGATCAGGATCGCCGCCACCGAGCTGTCGACCCCGCCCGAAAGCCCGCAGATCACCCGGCCTTCGCCCACCTGTTCGCGGATTTCGGCGATCTTGGTCGCGCGGAATTCGGCCATCGTCCAGTCGCCTGAAAGCCCGCAGACCTTGTGCACGAAATTGGCGATCAGCTTTGCCCCGTCGGGGGTGTGCGCGACTTCGGGGTGGAATTGGGTGCCATAATATCGGCGCGCGTCATCGGCGATCAGCGCAAAGGGCGCGCCGTCGGAGGTGGCGACGATGCGGAAGCCATCGGCAAAGCGCGTCACCTTGTCGCCATGGCTCATCCACACCTGATGCCGTTCACCGACCTGCCACAGCCCGTCAAAGAGGATGCAGTCTTCGGTCACGGTCAGGAAGGCACGACCGAACTCGCCGCCTTCGCCGGTCTCATGTCCGGGGCGCACTTCGCCGCCCAACTGGTGGCTCATCACCTGCTGGCCATAGCAGATGCCGAGGATCGGAAGGCCGCTGTCGAACAGACATTGCGGCGCGCGCGGGCTGCCAACTTCGGGCACGCTGGCGGGCGAACCGGAAAGGATGATGCCCTTGGGGTTCATCCGTTTGAACGCTTCCTCGGCGGCATTGAACGGGGCGATTTCGCTATACACCCCCGCCTCGCGCACGCGGCGGGCGATGAGCTGGGTCACCTGCGACCCGAAATCGACGATAAGGATGGAATCTGAAGGCTGAATCGACATGGCAGGCCGATAAGGGCGAAGCGCCGCGCTGTCCAGTTGCCAGTCGCGCCATTGCCCGATATGCCTGCCAGCGAGAGGGGAAAAATCATGAATCTGGCGTTGCGCATATTGGTCGGCTTGTGGGGCCTCGGCTTTGGCCTGCTCGCGGTACAGGGCATTTTGGACCCACGGGTCTTTACCACGCAGTTCGGCATCAACGCCCCCGGCGCGTCGATCAACAGCGTGCGGGGCGATTTCGGTGCCTTTTTCCTCGTGTCGGCGGTGTGTGCGCTCTGGGCCGCGTGGAAACCGGAAAAGGAACAGCTTTTATATGTGCCCGCCGCGCTTTACGGCACCGCACTCACCGGTCGACTGATCGGCCTCGGCCTTGGCGACCCGGCCTCGGGTGCAAACCATCAGGCGATGATCATCGAGGGCGCGAGCGTGCTGCTGATGCTGTTTTCCGCACGGCGGCTGGGAACGGGTTAAGCGGCATCCTTGGCCGCCCGGCGCGCGGCCAGTTGGTCGACCGAACCCGCGCGCATGAAAGGGTTGGTCGCGCGTTCGAGCGCGATCGTGGTCGGCACCGTGGGCTCGCCACGTTCGCGCATTGCGTTGACCTGTTCCATGCGCGCAACCAGCGCCGCATTGTCCGGCTCCACCGTCAGCGCGAAGCGGCCGTTCGACTGCGTATATTCATGCGCGCAGTAGATGCGCGTGGCATCGCCCAACGCCTCCAGCTTGCGCATATTGGCAAACATCTGCGCCGCCGTCCCCTCGAACAGCCGCCCGCAGCCCATCGCGAACAGCGTATCGCCGACAAAGGCGACCTGCTCGGCCGGGAAATGGAAGGCGATATGGCCTGCGGTATGCGCAGGCACGTCCAGCACATGTGCCTCGATAGCGCCCAATCTGGCAACGTCACCTTCCGTCACCGTCCGGTCGAGCGTCGGGATGCGTTCGGCCTCCGCCGCCGGACCGGTAATCGTGCAGCCCGTCGCTTCCCTGATCGCGGCATTGCCGCCGGTATGATCGGGGTGCCAATGGGTGTTCCAGATCTGCGTGATCGTCCAGCCGCGCGCCTCGGCCTCGGCCAGAACCGGCGCGGCGACCGCCGGATCGACCACCATCGTCTCGCCCGACACGGGTTCGTGCACCAGCCAGACATAATTGTCGGACAGGACGGGGATGCGGATGATTTCCAATGCCATTTTGGGCCTTTCTGGACTTTTGGGTTCTGGATTCCCTCAGAAGGAATAAGGAAATAAGGAATAAGGGCGTTAGCCGTTCATAGAATGACACAGATCTACCTTCAAAATCAGGGATTTCTAATGGCGCTGCGCGCCTTCTTTCTTATTTCCTTATTCCTTCTGAGGAAAAAATCACCAACTCCCCACATTGGGCATCGATGCCCAGGGCTCCGCAGGCGTCAGCGCTTCGCCCGCCTGCAACAGCTCGATCGAGATATTGTCGGGCGTCCGCACAAAGGCCATGCGGCCGTCGCGCGGCGGGCGGTTGATGGTGACGCCGCCGTCCATCAACCGCTGGCAACTGTCGTAGATATTGTCGACTGCATAAGCGAGATGGCCGAAATTGCGGCCTTCGCCATAGCCGGCTTCGTCCCAATTGTGCGTCAGTTCGACCTGCGCGTCCTCATCCCCCGGGGCGGCGAGGAAGATCAGCGTGAAGCGCCCCGCCTCGCTGTCGAAACGGCGCAATTCCTTCAGCCCCAGCAATTCGAAAAAGGCGATTGTCGCCGCAGGATCGGAGACGCGGATCATGGTGTGGAGATACTTCATCGCAAGTCTGGCTCAATTCGTCGCTATTCAGACACGGTTCATCGCAGCAAGCGCATCAGGCAAACCGTGCCGGGTGGGGCGAAATATGAACCCTCGCGCGACCCTGCGCAACCAGTCTGATTTAGGTTTCACGCAAGGCCGCGCGAAATCCCTTCCACACCAAAAATAGGGACTGTCCCTATTTATTGCACTTATTGAAAGAGCGAGTGATGAGCGACCAGATCGAAACGGACAATGAAGGCGGCTTTCTGACGCGGCTGACCGCAAACAAGGGGAAGGCGTGGCTGGCGGGCGCGGCGCTGCTGTCGGCGGGGCTGGTCCTCGGCGGCTATCTGATGGGCGACGGGCTGGTGCGGATGAAGCAGGCCGACCGTTCGGTCACCGTGCGCGGGCTGGCAGAGCGCGAAGTGACCGCAGACCTTGCCACATGGACGATCGCCTATTCGGCAAAGGCGGGCGACCTGCAGAGCGCGCAGGCCAAGGCCGATGCCGACACCAAGGCGATCCGCGCCTTTTTTGGCGCGCTCGGTTTTGATGGCGATGCGGTGCAACCCACCGGTGCCAACGTCTCGCAATATAGCAATGAAGGGATCACCACCTTCACCGTCAAGCAGCGGATGAGCCTGCGCACCACCGACATCAAAAAGGCCGAAGCCGCGATCAAGCGCCAGTTCGATCTGGTCAGGCAGGGCGTCGAGCTGGAGGAAGGATCGGGCATGTCGTTCACCTACACCAGGCTGAACGCGATCAAGCCAGAGATGATCGCGCAGGCGACCAGGGATGCACGGAAGGGGGCGGAGCAGTTTGCCAAGGACAGCGGCACCGGCGTCGGCAGCATCAAATCGGCGAGCCAGGGTTATTTCGAAGTCACCGCGCGCGACGGCGAATCGAGCGGCGAATGGGGCGTCGCCGATACGCCGTACAAAAAGGTGCGCGTGGTGACGACGGTCGAATATTATCTGGATTGATCGGCGCTTCGCGCGTGTTGGTGCATCGTTAAGCACACCTCTTGGAAATCTTCGCGGCCCTTCGCGTGCCCCCCGCACGCCCCCTGCTTGCGGGCCTTCCGCACAATGGGTACACTTCCGACATTCCGTGAAAGGTTCCCATGCGCACATCGATCGCCCTTATTGCCGCCCTGCTCGCAACCACCCCGCTATCCGCCCAGACCGCGCCGAAGGATCAGGGGGACCGTTATTCGGGCGCGGCGGGGGCGAGCCGTTCCGCCGTCATCGCGCAGAACGGGATGGCGGCAACCAGCCAGCCACTGGCGACACAGGTCGCGCTCGACATCTTGAAGGCGGGGGGCAGCGCGGTTGACGCCGCGATTGCCGCCAATGCCGCACTTGGCCTGATGGAGCCCACCGGCAATGGCATCGGCGGCGATCTGTTCGCGATCATCTGGGATCCGAAAACGCAAAAGCTTTACGGCCTGAACGCCAGCGGCCGCGCACCGATGGGGCAGAGCCTGAAGGCGTTGCAGGAACGCACCAAAAGGATGCCGCGTTCGGCGCGCGACAGCGACGGCACGATTGCCGATTGGGGCGCGGCGTCGGTCACCATCCCCGGCGCGGTCGATGGCTGGTTCGAAATGCATGGCAAATTCGGCAGGCTGCCGATGGCGCAGAATCTTGCCCCCGCGATCCGCTATGCGCAAGCGGGCTTCCCCGTGAGCGAGTTGATCGCGCAATATTGGAAGGCGAATACCGAAGGCTTTGAGGCTTTGCACAAGGAAGGCGTGATCGAGGAAATCGACAATATGCGCCGCACCTATATGCCCGGCGGCAAGGCCCCTGCCGAGGGCGAGATTTTCAGGAATCCCGATCTGGCGCGCACATTGACGGAGATCGCCGAGGGCGGGCGCGATGCCTTTTACAAGGGGAAGCTGGCGCATGCGATGGACCGCTATTTCCGGCGCATCGGCGCACCGCATCGCTATGCCGATTTCGCCGCGCACAAGAGCGAATGGGTCGAACCGGTATCGACCAGCTATCGCGGCTATGACGTCTGGGAAATCCCCCCCAACGGGCAGGGGATCGCCGCGCTGCAGATCCTCAACATCCTCGAAGGCTATGACCTGAAGGCGATGGGCCGGGGCAGCGCCGATTTCTGGCATGTCTTTATCGAGGCAAAGAAGCGCGCCTTTGCCGACCGGGCGAAATATTATGCCGACCCGGCCTTTGCCAAAATCCCGCTTGGCGAATTGCTGTCGAAGGACCGCGCCGCCAGACAGCGCGCGGATATCGATATGGGCAAGGCGGCTATGGCCGACCCGGCGCTGCCGGTCGATGGCGGCAACGACACCATCTATATGACGGTCGCCGACAGGGACGGGATGATGGTCAGCCTGATCCAGTCCAACTATCGCGGCATGGGTTCGGGGCTGATGCCCGACGATGGCACCGTCGACACCGGGGGCCATACGCTGGGCTTCATGTTCCAGGATCGCGGCGCGCAGTTCAGCCTCGATCCCGGACATGCCAATGCCTATGCGCCGGGCAAGCGCCCCTTCCACACGATCATCCCCGCCTTCATGACCAAAGACGGCAAGCCGCTTCTGTCCTTCGGCGTGATGGGCGGCGCGATGCAGCCGCAGGGGCATGCGCAGATCGTCGTCAACATGGTCGATTTCGGCATGGGCGTGCAGGCCGCAGGCGATGTCGCCCGCTTCCATCATGACGGCTCGACCGACCCCGAAGGCGGCAAACCGATGACAACGGGCGGCGTGGTCGAAATCGAAACCGGCGTGCCGCAGGCGATTGCCGACGAACTGGCGAAGCGCGGGCACAAAGTGAAATATTCGGTCGGGCCCTATGGCGGCTATCAGGCGATCTGGCGCGATCCGGTGACGGGCGCCTATTGGGGCGCGAGCGAGTTCAGGAAGGACGGGCAGGCGGCGGGCTATTGAGGCTGTCTGCTGCCGGGTCTGGCTGAGGGGTGGTTTTATTGATTTCCTCAGAAGAAATAAGGAAAGAAGAAAGAAGGATTTGTTTCGCGCAGAGACGCAGAGATTCGCAGAGAGCGCAGAGAAACGGCATTCGCGGCGAAGCCGCTTTCAAATCGATCCGCCCGTGAAATTTCACCATTCGGCAAATGAATGAGCCTTCGGCTCGGCGCATTCCTCTGCGTTCTTTGCGGACCTCTGCGTCTCTGCGCGAAACAGAAAGATCCAAATCCTTCTTTCTTCTTTCCTTATTTCTTCTGAGCGAATCAAAAACGCGGCCTAACCGCCAACCACCTCCGCCACAGTCGCCAGCAACAAGGCGATGTCCGCCTCGCGCGACAGGCGGTGATCGCCATCCTTGACCAGCGTCACCCGCACATCGCGCGACCGCAGCGCCGCCGCCAGTCTCAGTGAAATCTTCCACGGCACATCGGCATCAGCCTGCCCGTGGAGCAGCCGCACCGGGCAATCGATGGCGATGTCGCGGTCGAGCATCAGGCTGGCCTCGCCCGATTCATAAAGGGTCTTGTAGGTAGGCGTGGGTTCGGGGCCATAGGGATTGGGTTCAAAATGCACACCCTTGTCCGCTATCTCCGCGCGCTGGACATCGGTGAAGCCCCAGCGGGTGAAATCGGGTGCGGGTGCGATACCGATCAGCCCCGCCAGCCTTTCGCCCAATGCCTCCCCCACCAGCAGCATCAGCCAGCCGCCCATCGACGATCCGACCAGCACCACCGGCCCTTCGGTCAGCGCATCGACCATGGCGAGCACATCGTCGCGCCAGCCGGTCAGCGTCTGCACGGCAAAATCGCCATCGCTTTGCCCGCATCCGGCATAGTCGAGCAGCAGGCATGACCGGCCGTCGGCCACCGCCCGGTCGAAAATCGCGGTCGCCTTGCCGCCCGCCATGTCGGACATATAGCCGGGCAGGAAGACAATGGTCGGCCCTGCCCCTTCGGCCTTGCGATAGGCAAGCTTCAACCCGTCGGTGCGGTGGAAATAACGGATTTCTGCCATTTGACTCAAATTCGAGTCGTTCAAATAACCCAGTCGACGGTCAGCATCTGGCTGACATCCTGCCCCTTGGCGCGGCGCTGGACGACCATGATATGGTTCAGCCGCTCGATCGTGCGGCTGCCGGTCGTCACGCACCAGCCGGGCACCACGGCGTGCACCAGCGCGCACAGCCCGCCCCAGATCATCGTCACGCCGAATTTCGACGCGACGGCGAAATGCTGCACATAATTTTCATCCACGCTGCGCGGATGATCGATGAAAAGGCGGCGGAACATGGGCTACTCCAGTTGGCGGGTTTGCCCCCGCTTAGCCGCCCGACCTATTCGATGTCAAAGCCCCAGCCTGATTTCACATCCCTGTCCTGCGCGCACATCGTCTTCAGTTCGCGCCATTCATCCGGCGTCAGCGCGGGTTTGTAGGCGCTGCCCTTGACCACGGCCTTTTCGAACAGCTTGCGCCGCTCGTCAGACAGCGGGTGGCTGGAGGTGTAGCTGGCCATCGTGCGTGCCTGCTGGTCCTTCAGATCACGGCTGCCGTCCATCGCGGCAAGGCGGTTGAAGAAATCGGCGGTGCCCACCGGCGACACATTGGCCTGCTTCAGCGCCTTCAGCGAATGGTCGTCCGCCTCGCGTTCGGAGTCGCGGGTATAGGTGGTCGACAACAGGCTGTTCAGCGAGCTGCCCCCGCTGCCGTCGAAGCCGCCGAGCACCACCGCCAGGCCCATTTGCCGCAACAGCCCCTGCATCACATGGCGTTCGCGGACATGGCCGATTTCATGCGCCAGCACACCGGCAACCTCATCCGGCGACCGTGCCTGGTCGAGCAGGCCCTGAAAGATCAGAACCTTGCCGCCGGGCAGGGCGACGGCGTTGAGCATGTCGATATTGGCCACCTCGACCTGCAGGTCCCGGGGATGATCGTCGAGCGAACGGGTCAGCTTGGCGAGCGCGGCCTTGCCTTTGGGGGTATCGCAGAAACGGCCGCCGAAATCGCCGACAAGCGCGTTGCCGAGCTTCTGCTCGACGCTCGACGGGATCAGCGGGGCCAGCCATTGCGGGCTCAACAACACCACCGCGACCACCGCCGCGCTGATCGCGGCAAAAACAAGGCTCGCCTTGCCCAGCCCCAGCCGGTCGATCAAACCGCCATAGGTTTTCACGGGCGGCAGCAGCGGTGCCAGTTCGGCAGGCACATGCCCCCGCACGGCCAGCCGCCAGCCATCCCTGCCGTCGAGCCCATATATGGTCGCATCGGCCTTGGTTTCGAGGAATTTCAGATCGCCAAAGGCAAAGGGGCCATGCCGCCTTTCCTGTTCGAGCAGATAGAACTGGTTGCCGATCGCCTGGATCTCGACATTGCGCCGCACCGCGCTCTGCCCGTCAAAATGCCAGGCATCGAAGAAGGTGGCCATCAGATCGCCCCGACGTCGAAGGCGTCGAGCAGGCCCTCGCCATGGCTTGCGCTTTGTGTTTCCGACTGGGTCATCCGGTCCAGATTGACTTCGCCGAACGCCTCGGTGTGGACGACGAAGAATTTCCAGCTGCGATAGCGGATGATCGAGGTGGCAAAGGCGATCGGGATGATGGCGATCAATATGCCGAGAATCAGCCCGGCCGACAGGATCGATTCACCGGCTTCGATCTGCTGCGCGAACTGCGTCGGATCGGACGCGATCAGCAGGCTGAATGGCGCAAAGGCAAAGCCATAGGCGATCATGAAGATTGCCAGATTGCCGAGCCAGAACAATATCCAGTCGGGCGAGCGAGCGGTGAAATCGAACTCCAGATCGCCCAGCCGCAGCGCCCCGATCGCGACGCGCATGAATTTGGAATAATAGAGCAAGGCTGCGATCGGCATGATGATATAAAGGCCCAATATGCCGATAATTATGGCGATTACAGCGGCCACACCGCCGGCACTTGTGAAGGGATCGCCTCCTCCGCCAGCAGAAGCCGCTGATATGCCAAGCGCTACCGCGCCGAAAAAAATCAGGAATGGCACCAGATAAAACAACAGGTAGCGCTTCATCAGCGCCTTCCAGTCGGCGTTCGATTCGAACCGGTAGGGGCCAAAGCTCATCTTCGACCAGCGCTCGTTCCACAGCGACATGCTCGCCCAGGGATAGAGCAGGAAAAGCGGGATCGCCGCCGCAACATTCTTCCAGATATAGGACCAGCCATAGGTGAAGCCCTGGTCGTCGCTGCCGCCCCTTATACCGCGCCAGTAAGTGCGGCTGAGGCGATAGCGGAGCGCGCGGAAATAGGCGAGGCCGGTCAGGTAAAAGACGAACAGGATGATCGCAAAGACGATGACCCCTGCGGCCATCGGCTGCCCCTGGAACACCAGCCCGTTGATCAGCAGCTGCATCACCACCAGCGGCAGGCCGAGCAGGAAGAACACCATCACGAAACCGATAAACAGTTCGATCCCGCGACCGGTCCATTCGAGCGGTTCGTCAATGAAACGCGTCTGCGACCAGAGATATTTCCGCTCGCGCGTCGTTGCCCAGAAACGGTAGACGCCCAGCGTTACCAGCGTCAGCAGCACATTGGGCAGCGCGATTTTCGCAAAATCGGTCCAGCTGCCATGGAAGCTGACCGCACTCGGCGCTTTCCCCTCATGTCCGGTCATAACGCGCGCTTCCTTTCCCCTGTGCCGAACATCGTAGGTGCGCGATTGCATACAGGCTTGTCAAGCTACGCTCGACAAACAGTTTTTTGGCCGAATTTGCCATTCAATCGCGCAGGAAAATTGCCTCGATCTCCAGGCCAAACAGGTCGGCGATACGGAAGGCCAGCGGGAGCGAGGGATCATATTTCCCTGTCTCGATCGCGTTCACCGACTGGCGTGAAACCCCCAGTGCATCGGCCAGATCCTGCTGGCTCCAGTCCCGCTCCGCGCGCAGCACCTTGAGGCGGTTTTTCATGCCCGCCACCGGACAAGGGGACCGGCAAGCCCCAGCATCGCGAACCAGATGACCGCCATCCATTGCGGCCCGGTTTCGACGACATCGTAGACCTGAAGGAACTGCCAGACGGTCACCAGCGTCAGCGTGAACGCGGTCGCGAGCAACGCCTGTTTCGCAAATAACAGCCGTTGATATTCATCGTCGGTTTCGACCAGCAAGCGGAAGATCGCCCAGAAAACGCCAATTATGGGAAATGCAGTAATCAGCGCGAGGCCAATCAGCGTCGCCTGCGCATGCGCGCCATTGCGGGCGAAGATCAGACTGCCGGTCAGGATCGCGGCATAGGCCCCCATGAAAATCAGGACGCGCGCGGTATAGCGACGCATATAGGGCGGCATTTTTGTATCTGCAGACATTTGGCATTTCCCTCAAAAGACAAGCAACCTTTACATTCGATGCGCTTGAATGTCAACTATACTTGTCTTTTTGATTGTCTTGCTTGTCATTTTGAGCACTGCGCGGGTGTGAGCTTTGTCGGTATTGGCGCGTTTCTGCGCACTTGCGGCCTAGCGCGCAGACTGGCAAAGGGGCCTCTCCAAACAATCCAGAAAGCATGCAAATCCAATGTCCGAGATGATCCGCGTCACCCTTCCCGATGGCTCTGCCCGAGAAGTCGCGCGCGGGACTACCCCGGCGGAGATTGCCGCTGCCATCGGCCCCGGGCTTGCCAAGGCCGCGCTCGCCGCGCGCGTCGATGGCGAGGTGCGTGACATCATGCGCCCGCTGGAGGCCGACACCAGCCTCGCGCTGATTACAGCAAAGGATGAGGCCGACGCCCTCGAACTCGCGCGCCACGATTTCGCCCATGTACTGGCAGAGGCGGTGCAGAAACTGTTTCCGGGAACGCAGATCACCTTTGGCCCGGCGACCGATGACGGTTTCTATTATGACGTGATGGCCCCCGCCAGCCGTGGCCCGTTCACCGAAGATGATCTGCCCGCGATCGAAGAGGCGATGCGCGAGATCATCCGCGCCGACAAGCCGCTGCGCCGCGAGGTTGTCGCGCGCGACGCACTGATCCAGACGTGGAAAGACGCAGGCGAAAGCTTCAAGGCCGAATGGGCCGCCGAACTGCCCGCAGGCGAGGAACTGTCGGTCTATTGGTCGGGTGACGACTGGATGGACATGTGCCGCGGCCCGCATCTGGCCTCGACCGGCAAGCTCGACGGGCAAGCCTTCAAGCTGATGCGCGTCGCCGGGGCCTATTGGCGCGGCGACCAGAATAATGCGCAGCTGACGCGCATCTATGGCACCGGCTGGCTCAACAAAAAGCAGCTGGACGCCCATCTGCTGCGGCTCGAAGAGGCCGCCAAACGCGATCACCGCAAGCTGGGCGGCGAAATGGATCTGTTTCACCTGCAGCAGGAGGCGCATGGTTCGGTCTTCTGGCATCCGCACGGTTTCACCATCTGGCGGCAGCTTGAGGCCTATATGCGCCGCGCGATCGACGCTGCGGGCTACCAGGAGGTCAAGACGCCGCAGGTGATGGACGCGCGCCAGTGGGAGCAATCGGGCCATTGGGGCAAATATCGCGAGAATATGTTCGTCATCCCCGACGAGGTGCCCAACACCGAGGATGAAGGCCCGGTGATTTCGGGTGAGGCAGACTGGATGGCGCTGAAGCCGATGAACTGCCCCGCGCACGTCCTGATCTTTCGCCAGGGAATCAAAAGCTATCGCGATCTGCCGCTGCGGCTCTACGAAAATGGCTGCTGCCACCGCAACGAGCCGCATGGCGCGCTGCACGGGCTGATGCGCGTGCGTCAGTTCACCCAGGACGATGCCCATATCTTCTGCCGCGAGGATCAGATCGTCGCCGAGGTGCAGGATTTCTGCGCGCTCGCCGATCGTATCTATAAGGATTTCGGCTTCAGCTATGCGATCAAGCTGGCGCTGCGCCCCGAGGCGCGCTTTGGCAGCGATGCCGATTGGGACAAGGCCGAAAACGAACTGCGCGACGCGGTGGTGCGCGCAGGCCTTGCGACCGAGGAATATGGCTGGGAGGAACTGCCCGGCGAAGGCGCCTTTTATGCGCCCAAGCTCGAATGGCACCTGACCGACGCGATTGGCCGCACCTGGCAGGTCGGTACGATCCAGTCGGACCGTGTGCTGCCCGAAAGGCTCGACGCGAGCTATATCGGCGAGGATGGCGGCAAGCACCGCCCGGTGATGCTCCACCGCGCGATCTTCGGCTCGTACGAACGCTTTATCGGCATCCTCATCGAACATTATGCCGGTCGCTTCCCCGTCTGGCTGTCACCGGTGCAGGCGGTGGTAGCGACGATTGTGTCGGATGCTGACGCCTATGCAGGCGAAGTGGCGGCAAAGCTGGCGGCGGCGGGCATCCGCGTCGAAACCGACCTGCGCAACGAAAAGATCAACTATAAGGTGCGCGAACATAGCCTGGCGAAAGTCCCGCACCTGCTTGTGGTCGGCAACCGCGAGGCCGAGGAAGGCAAGGTCGCGATCCGCACTTTGGGCAGTGAGGGGCAGCGGATCATGAGCGTCGATGAGGCGGTCGCGATGCTGGTCGCCGAGGCGACGCCACCGGATTTGCGGGATTGAACGCAGAGGCGCTGCTCGGCGGACTGAGCCCAGAGGCTCTTGCTACGGCGCTGGCTCTCGTCTTCGGCGCGTCCATCGTGCGCGGGCTGACCGGCTTTGGCCTCGCCATCATCCTTGTACCGTTGCTCGGCCTGATCGTCGCACCGGTCGAGGCAGTGGTGATCTCGATCCTGCTGCAACTGCTTGCCGGCCCCATCGGCCTCAGGCGGATTTTGGCCGACGCCGAGCGCAGCACCGCGATCCCGATTGCGATTGCGGCAATTCTGGCGACGCCCCTTGGTGTCTGGCTGCTGTCGGTAACAGCGCCTGACGTCGCGCGCCTTGTCATCGCCCTGCTCGCGCTCGCGGCATTCGGCCTGATGTTCGTGTCCGCCAAGGAAGCGGCGATACCCGACGGCCGGGAAACGCTGGCAACCGGGATCGCGGCGGGGGTGCTGACCGGCTTTGCCTCTATGCCGGGGCCGCCGGTGGTGCCCTTCTACCTGCGGCGAAAGCTGCCCCCCGACGTCGCGCGCGCCTCGATGCTGATGGTCTTTTTTGCGACCGCGATCGCAGGCAGTATCGCTTCCTTCGCGCTCGGCGTAGCCAATCTGCACCTGCTCTGGCTGTCGGTGCTGTTCTATCCCGCGCTTTACATCGGCACCCGGCTGGGGGAACTCGCCTTCGGCAAGGTCAGCGAACCGGTATGGCGGACGTTGGTCGGGATTATCCTTGGTGTTGCGGGTGTGGCAGCCGTGGTGCGGTTGTTGAACTAGCCGAATTTGCGCGAAATCCAGTCGCTGCACAATTCGACCGCCTGTGGCAGCAATTCCGGGCGCTCGATATAATAATGGTCCGCGCCCGCAACATCGGCATATTCCTTGTCCGCATGCCCGACCGCCTCGAACAGCCGTCGCGCGTGGCTGGGGGTGCAGGCAAGGTCGGCGCTGTTGTTGATGACCAGCACCGGACAGCTGATCCGCGCAGCATTGCCAAGCCCGGTCGCGTTGGTGTCGTCATAGCTCCATTGCGACAGCCAGCTGCGCAGGGTCGAGAAGCGCGCAAGGCCCACCGGCCCGTCATTGGCAACCTTGGGCACACCCAGATAGCATTCATA
>JADLBY010000122.1 GCA_020847445.1 Sphingomonadaceae bacterium
ATACCGAGCAGGACGGCCGCGATTTCCAGTCCGCTCATCGGGCAGGGCGTTCCAGCCACTGGGTCAGCAGCCGGTTCACCTCATCCGGTGCATCCTGCTGCACCCAGTGGGAGATTCCGGGCAGCCGGTGGACGGTAAGGCTGGGTACCCATTGCTCCATCCCGTCGAGCAGGTGAATGTCGAGCGCAAGGTCATTCTCTCCCCAGATGACGAGCGTCGGCGTGTCGACCATCGCGTCACCCACCGCGCGCGCCTCGGGATAGCGCAGCAGGGCGCGGTAATAGTTGATCATCGACTGCATGGCGGCAGGCTGCTGTGCGGCTTTGGCATAGACATCCAGGTCTTGCGGGGGAAAGCGGTCCTTATTGGCCGCCGTGTTGAAGAATGCCCCGCGCACCGCCTTTGCGTCATTGGCGAGCATCATCCTTTCCGGCAGCCACGGCAGTTGGAAAAAGAAGATGTACCAGCTCTTTTTCTTTTGCCGCCAATGCCTCAACTCGCGCGCGGCGCATTTCGGATGCGGCACATTCATGATCACCAACCGGTCGAGCGGGCGGATTTTGCGGATGGCAAAGGTCCATGCGATCACCGCCCCCCAGTCATGCGCGACCAGCATGAGCTCGTCGGCAGGTGCCTCGGCCTTTGCCAGGTCGATCAGCGCCGCGACATCGGCCAGCAGATGATCCATGCGATAGGCGGGCACGCCATCCGGCTTGGTCGATTTGCCATAGCCGCGCAAATTGGGGGCCCACACACGCCAGCCCTGCGCAGCCAGCTCGGGCATCTGGTGTCGCCACGAAAAGTTCAGCTCGGGAAAACCATGCAGCAA
Source organism: Sphingomonadaceae bacterium (assembly GCA_020847445.1). GTDB lineage: Bacteria > Pseudomonadota > Alphaproteobacteria > Sphingomonadales > Sphingomonadaceae > Sphingorhabdus_B. The sequence goes on from JADLBY010000122.1 coordinate 830, forward strand.
AATCGCCAATTTGCGCGATTGCGAATCCCCGGCCTCTGCCAGTTCAAATCGCTGGTCATTGGCCTCGACAAAGCGCTGGCGAATGCCCGAAGCCGGGTCGGCAACCCACGAAAATTCCGCCATTTGTCGAATGCCTCCCATTCCCGTCCGCGCATATCGGTCCTGTTCCGGCGCGTCCAGACGAAACGACAGCGATTTTCGCCGATTGACCTCGCAGGCGCGAAGTGCAATTTCTGTGATCGAGGAAGAGGAGAGGTGGCTCACATGGCTGAAAAGAAAGCAAAAGCAAAAGCAGGCGCAGGCAAGAGCGGCGGGACAAAATCGCGGCTCGGTTCGATTCCGGAAACTGCCTTTGATGCGGCCAATGATGCGACCATGGCGCTGGGGCCGCTGGCCGGCCTTGCGCGCGAAGATTTTGCCGGTGCTATCGGGGTGATGCTGCGCCAGACCGCAACCAATCCGAATAGCGCGTTCAAGGCGATGTCGGGGTTCACCGAAGATGCGGTCAAGATCATGACCGGCAAATCCGATCTGGCCCCCGATCCGAAGGACAAGCGCTTCATGGATCCGGCCTGGACCTTCAATCCGTTCTTCAAGGCCGGTGCGCAATATTATCTGGCGGTGCAAAAGGGCATAAAGGGCTGGATCGAGGATCTCGAACTCGATGCGCTGGAGCGCGACCGCGCCAATTTTGTGAGCCAGATGGTGATCGATGCACTGGCGCCGACCAACAGCCTGATTGGCAACCCCACGGCGCAGAAGCGCCTGGTGGATTCGGGCGGTCTGAGCCTGATCAAGGGGCTGCAGAACGCCTATAACGACATGGTGCACAATGACGGTATGGTCAGCCAGGTCAACAAGAAGCCGTTCAAGCTGGGTGAGAATATTGCCACCACCCCCGGCAAGGTCGTTTTTCGCAACGACATGTTCGAGCTGATCCAATATGCGCCCGCAACCGAGGATGTATATGCGATTCCGCAGCTGACAATTCCGCCGCAGATCAACAAGATGTACATCAACGATCTGTCGCCGGAAAAGTCGATCATCAAATGGCAGGTCGCGCACGGTTTCCAGACTTTTGTGATCAGCTGGCGCAACCCGACCCACGATCAGGGCGTCTGGGGCATGGGCGACTATATCGAGGCGTGCCGCAAGGCGGTCGATGTGGTTTGCGAGATCAGCGGCAGCGACAAGGTGAATGTTTCGGGCGGCTGTTCGGGTGGCCAGACCATGTCGGTGCTTTGCTCGCGCATGGCCACCGACGGCGACGACCGGATCAACGCGATCACGATGATGGTTTGTGTGCTGGAGCCTAAGCCGGGCGATACCGAGGCCAGCTCGCTTGTCAGCCATAATGGCATCGCGCTCGCCAAGCAGCGCGCGGCAAAGAAAGGCGTGATCGAAGGGAGCAGCCTTGCCCGGGGCTTTGCCTGGCTGCGGCCCAATGATCTGATCTGGAATTATGTGATCAACAATTATCTGCTCGGCGAAGACCCGCCGGCGTTCGACATATTGTTCTGGAACGCCGATGCGACCAACCTGTCCGCCAGCCTTCTGGGCGATTTCCTCGAACTGTTCGAGGCGAATGCCTATGCGCAGCCGGGCACGTTCGACATTGCCGGTCATACGCTCGACCTGACCAAGGTGAAGGGGGACATGTTCATTCTGGGCGGAACCACCGACCATATCACCCCGTGGCAGGCCTGTTACCGCTCGACGCAATTGTTCGGCGCGAAAAATGTCGAATTCGTGCTGAGCCAGGCCGGACACATGCAGGCAATCCTCAACCCACCGGGCAATCCAAAGGCCAAATATTGGCGGAACACCAAGGGGAAGCCGCCTGCTGACGTGAAGCAGTGGATGAAGGGCGCAGAGGAAAATGCGGGCAGCTGGTGGCCCTTCTGGACCGAATGGCTGGCCGAGCGGTCGGGCAAGAAGGTGAAAGCACCTGCGGCCTGTGGCAGCAAGGCGCATCCACCGATGGAAAATGCCCCCGGCCTCTATGTGTTAGATTGACGCTTGCGTAAAGCTCGTCACAGGCTATGCTGCGTCGCAACATAAAACGCCCGCAGCGGCACGGGCGAGCAGGGGAATATACATGACCAAAGCACGCGAGCCGCGTTTCAGCATGGAGCAGGTTGACGGGCGCAATCTGCGCGTCGCCCACTGGACAGCTGAAGGCAAAACCGACAAGTTGCCATTGCTGTTTTTCAACGGCATCGGGGCCAATATCGAGGCGATGGCCCCGCTGGCGAACATGCTGCATGATCGCGATTTCCTGACCTTTGACATGCCCGGCGTTGGCGGCTCACCCGAGCCGATGGTGCCATATAACGCGTGGATGATGGGGCGGATTTCGGAGCAATTGCTCGATCGCTTCGATATGACGCAGGTTGACGTCATGGGCGTCAGCTGGGGCGGGGCGATGGCGCAGCAATTCACGCTGCAAAATGGTCCGCGCGTCAACCGGCTGATCCTTGCCGCAACAACGGCGGGCATGCTGATGGTGCCAGGCAATCCCAAGGCGTTGATAAAAATGGCTGATCCACGCCGCTACATCGACCCCGATTTCATGCGCAAGCATTTCAACACGCTTTATGGCGGAACCGGCGACGGGTCGGAGGGGCATATCGGCCGCATCAAGCCGCCGTCAAAGACGGGCTATTTCTATCAGTTGCTGGCGATGCTGGGCTGGACAAGCGCGCCATTTTTGCCGTTCATGAAGCATGATACGCTGATCATGATGGGCGGGGACGACCAGATCGTTCCCGTTGCCAACGGGCATTTCCTGAAGATGCTGATTCCGAATAGCGAGCTGTTCATCGTCGAAGATGGCGGCCACCTGTTCATGCTGAGCCATGTCGAGGAAAGCATCGGCGCGATCCGCGCGTTTCTGGACCGGCCGAAAGTGGCAAGGAAGAAGGCGGCCTGACGTGTTGCCCTCCCCATGCGGGAGGGCATGAGTGTCATGCGCGCTTCGCGGTTTCCTTGCAGGTCTTGATCGCCGTCGGGGCAGGGGCTTTGCCCTTGCGTTCAAAGCGGGAGAAATAGGCCCCGACCTCGGGGCGTTCGGCAAATTCCACCAGTCGGTAGCCAACAGCCTCAAATTCGCAGAACAGCAATTTGGGCGGGATTCCGTGCTGCTTGGTTGCGCGGTTGCGGTCGACGACA
>JADLBY010000123.1 GCA_020847445.1 Sphingomonadaceae bacterium
AGAACGCTCGGTCCGATGGCACCGCCACTGGTCTATAGCGGTGCCGTGGGTGCCACAGTGGTGAGTCAGCAGCCGATGGGTGATCTTTCCGAGTTAAGTCGAGATTTGATCGCTGTCCGCGACAGCCGTGACCGCGCGGCGTTCGGACGGCTCTTTGACCATTTTGCCCCAAGGATCAAGGCGATGATGCTGCGCGGCGGGCTGCACGACGTTACTGCCGAGGATGTGGTGCAGGATGTGATGCTTGCGGTCTGGCACAAGGCCGGACAGTTTGACCCGCATCGCGCCGACGCGGCCGGTTGGATCTATGGCATTGCCCGGAACCGGCGCATCGACATGGCGCGCCGCCGCCCGCTGGCACAACCCGACGAGATGCCCGAGCTTGAGAGCCTGGAACCCGACGCAGATCAGATCATCGCTCTGCAGCAGGAGGCGCGCCACCTGGCCGAGGCACTTGCGCGACTCGCTCCCGAACAGGTCGAGGCGCTGCGCGCCGCCTATTTCGATGACGTTCCCCATAGCCGTATCAGTGAAATGACGGGCTTGCCGCTTGGCACCATCAAGTCCCGCATCCGGCTTGGCCTTGAACGCCTCCGGCACGAGCTGAAGAAGATAGCGCCATGACCGCCATCCACCACCACATCCCCGACGACATGCTTGACGCGTATCGCGCCGGAACCTTGCCACATGCCTTCGGCGTGGTCGTGGCTGCGCATCTGTCACTTTGCGACCAATGCCGCGCCCGCCACGAGGCGGCAGACATGATCGGCGGCGCGTTTTTGCTGGGTGCAGAGGGTGCAAACCTGCGCGCCGATGCACGCGACCGTATGATGGCGGCACTGGACGCACCGGCGCCGAAACCGCCCCCGCGCGCCTCTGGCCCGTTTCCCTCGGCTGTGATGCACGAATTGGGCGGACGGCCGCCGCGCTGGCGCATGTTGGGCGGTGGCATCCGACAGCAGATACTGACCACCGATCGTGAAGGCTCGCTGCGGTTGTTGTATATCCCGCCGGGCAAGGCCGTGCCCGAACACGGGCATAGCGGGCAGGAATTGACGCTGGTGCTGCAGGGCAGCTTTTCCGACAGTGCGGGCGCATTTCATCGCGGCGACGTAGAAGTGGCGCATGACGAGATCGACCACCAACCCGTGGCCGGCCCAGGCGAGCCTTGCATCTGCCTGGCGGCAACCGATGCGCCCCTGCGCTTTCGCGCGCTGATCCCGCGGCTGTTGCAGCCGATCTTCCGGATTTGAAGGATGGGCCATGCAGGCCGCCGCATCTGGATCATTGGTGCCAGCGCCGGGATCGGCGCTGCACTTGCCCGGGCGCTGGCCGGGCAAGGTGCGCAGCTGATCCTTTCCGCCCGCGATGGTGACGCGCTGGAGGTGCTGGCCACGGAATGCGGCGGTGCGCAGGCCCTGCCGCTGGATCTGGGACAACCCGAAACGCTGGCAGCGGTGGTGAAGCGGCTTGCGCTTGAGGCGCCGCTCGATGCGATCATCTGCACCGCCGCGCTTTATGATCCCGGTCGCGTCGCCGACATCGACCCCGCCCAAGCCGAGGCGATGGTGCGGGTCAACATCCTGGGCATGATCGAGGTCGCCCGCCAATGCCCCCCGCTGCTGCGCGACGGTGGACAGTTGGTGCTGTTCGGCTCGGTTGCGGGCTATATCGGTCTGCCGGGGGGGCAGCCTTATTCAGCGACCAAGGCTGCGGTGAACAACCTGGCCGAAACGCTTGCGGTCGAACTGGCACCGCGCGTGGACGTGCGGCTGGTCTGTCCTGGCTTCGTCCAGACCAGATTGACAGCAAGAAACGACTTTGCCATGCCCGCAATCATCACTCCCGAGCAGGCGGCAGAGGCGGTGCTGCGCGGGATGCAGCGGCGGGGATTCGAGATCCATTTCCCGCGCCGCTTCACCTGGGTGATGAAGCTGGTGCGGGCCTTGCCTTATGCGCTCTCGCTGCGCCTGTTGCGACGCTTGGGCTGATCGTTCAGTTAAATCGCCCCGAAAGTGCCAGAACGCCAATCCAGGCTGAAAATCCGGTCAGCAGCATGCCCCACAATCCATCGATGATGACCTGCTCCCACGACCAGTCGGCGAGCGTGGCGTAATTGGTCATCTCATAGGTACCATAACACATCAGCCCGATGACCATGCCTCCGATCAACGCCTGCAGGGGATCGTTGCCCTTCAGCGCGGGCCAGGAAACCAGCCACACAAGCCCGGCGATATATCCCAGATAGAACAGCGCTGCCGGACCAAGCCGCAGCGGATCGGCAAGAAGATGGCCGACATTGCGCTCGAACACCGGCCGGATGAGAAACCGGATCCCTATCGCATCCAGAGCGAGAAACACCGCGGCGGTTGCAGTATAGAGAAGCGCGACTTGAAGCATGGGGAGTCCCTCGAAATTCTTGAGCTGCCAGTTGTCGTCCAGCCGCCGCAGATAGGGCGAACCTTCTGCTATTCTGGCCATTTTCTTTGCTTTACGCACATAACCTCGCAGCAGATCAATTTTTGCGTGCAGAACGGCAGACTGATCGTCCCTCATTATAGACGACAGCGCCGAGCGCATTCGGGCCCCAGGGACGGTGTGGACGTCAACCTCCGCTGACACCTGACGACATAACAATGCGCCAAACCAATGCTTTCCAAGCACGATCTGAGATCGTGTTCAATAAAATATAAGACAATCAATGCGTTACAATTGGAGAAGGTTGTCTTTCAGGCCCTTTCCCTCCGCCACTTGCCCCCGCGAAAGCGTTCTCCCGATCCGGCTGCCGCCGGATTTTCTCGTTGTTTTCGAGGGTTATGCCGGATGGGCTGTTAACCGGCCTCGGTGCCAGAAGGCTCGAAAGCGTTCTCTCCGGGCCGATATTCTCCGGACCTGTTAACCGCCACTGTTTCGGTGAACAGCTATAAGGCATTGCTTTCGCGATGTTTTGCGAGCTCGCCGTTCCTAACCATTCCGAAAATCCGTCGGGATGCCGGATGGAACGGAAATCGAACATTGCCCCGCCACCGCAGGCGGACAGACAATCAATCGCAACACGACTTCCGTTCGTGCTTTGTGCCGAGTCAACAGCATGTTAGCATCGCCGAAAACTATGAGGCGAGCAGTTGGCCCAGAAGTCGGACATCGAATGGACGGACGCGACGTGGAACCCGGTGACGGGCTGCACCAAGGTCGGCCCGGGTTGTGACAATTGCTATGCCGAACGCTTCGCCGAGCGCTGGCGTGGCATTGCTGGGCACCCCTATGAGCAAGGCTTCGACCTGACACTCTGGCCGTCGAGGCTGAAGCAACCGGCGCTTTGGAAAAAGCCCCGGATGATCTTC
>JADLBY010000124.1 GCA_020847445.1 Sphingomonadaceae bacterium
AGGCATGGCCGAACTCAACCAACCCATGATCGAGGAGGAAAATCAGCCCCTACACATCACCGCCAAAGCCGCCTGACGATGGCCCACGGCCACAGCCGAAATTACACCACCTTGACGGACGCGACCGCAAAAGACAATCTCCCTTCGCTTTATCGGTTTGGCCCAAACTATTGATGGTGTCTAAGGCAGGGAGGCACGGCGGGGGTGTATGTTATCATTGGTGAGCATATTTGCTCATAGGGTCCAGCATAAATGAAAGCCGGCCCAACATTGCTGCGGGCCGGTCTTTTCTTTGGTGATGGTTGCGTTAGCGGAACGGGAAGCCATCAACGGGGATAGGCACATCGTTGGCAAGCCAGTGGCGCGCAAACATATATCTCTGATCGATACCATAATCAGGCACCGGCAAATTCGCGGCCTCGTCAAATTCGCCTGCATCAAGGTCCGTGCCGCTGTGATCGTCCTCCTCTAGCGGGTCGTCGTCCTCGGTGTCGCAATCACCGTCCAGCGTGTCCAGCCGTTCGATTAGGCGTTCTGTAAGGGCCGCTAATTCGTGACGGGAGAGCATGGGGATTGCTTGGCTGATAAGCGAAAGGGGCAGCGCGGTTGCGCCACCCCGAATTTGCTGGCGGCGGCTCACGCTTCCACCTCTTCGACCAAACCTTTGCAGCATTGAATGACCATTGCCTTTACGGCCTCGCTGCCATTGGCTTGTTCCAGCGCGCGAGTCAGCTTGCGGTGGCGCGGATTGGTGGGGTCGCCGCAAATGATAGCTTCGCCATGGCGGACCAGATAACTGCCTCCCCGTTCTTCCCACTGCGTCAACCAAAGATCAGCCTGAAAGATGGGGCTAACGGATTGTCCGCTCAATCGACGCAAATCGGCAATGATTGAAGCTGTGGCCTTCGGTGAAGGCATTTCAGTTTCGTGGTTGGCAATCTCCATCTTCACAAGAACAGCGCGCAAATCCGGTGCGGCGCTCTCCCAAATCTTACCCTGAATGATTGCGAGCCGATCGGTGGCTGCTTCAATCTCATCCTCGCTTGAGGCTTCAACAATCAAATTGTGTTGCTCTGCCTTATATGCGGCGAGCAACTTGTCGAACGCTTGCTGCGCGTAAGCTAGTTCTGTAGTCCGATTCATAGTCGTAAATCTCTCTCATCAAAGGTTTGCGATTAGAGCCGGTGCTTGGTCCCACCCTTGCATCGGCTCGCATTATCTGTTATCAACAAATAATGAGTGCGTCAATAACTGATAACAGAAAAAGAGGGCGAGGCCGTCCGCATGTGGGCTCCACATTGGTGGGCGTGCGCTTTCCTCCCGACGAATTGGCAGCGTTAGACGGCTGGATAGATGCACAAGGCGATGGCCTGTCGCGGCCGGAAGCGGTGCGCCGGATCGTGGCTAAGGCAACAGGCAAATAGGTGCAGCTTGCTTTGCGGTCTGGTCGGACATACTGTTCGGACCGTGGATGAAGGCATCGCTCTCGATCTGGTCAGCGTGGCGCGCAACTTAGGCGTGGTCGTTCACTGCATCGCTGGCCTCTACTGGTGGCGTGTTTCGTTTGGCTCGGAGGCTTCGCGAAATAGGGAGTTGCGCCAAGCCGCATTTCTCACGGCTATTGGCTTCGTCCTGTATGGTGCTGCCTTGGTATTGCAGGCCTTCTAGCGGCTGGCCGCGAGGCTATCCCAACAGGGGTTATAATCCACCCCCCCACCCCAAAAATACGGCGCTGCTCGGCTATGGTGGAGCCGCTCGCGGAAAATTCCCGATCAAGGCCCGTTGAATTAATGGACACCCCACGCGCGCGCGTTAATTTATATATAGGGCCGAATCGGTCCTTTTTTCTTGACTTTAACGGCCTACTAATGTAGGACAGCATTACTGACCTATTGGGGGGTTGTTATGCGTCCACAGATACAGGGCACGCCTATTAGATTCCGGGTGAATGGTGTCCTTTTAGCAAAGGCCATGGAGCGGGCACAAAGCGAGGGCGTGTCCCTCTCGGAGCTTGTTCGCACAGCATTGCGTCGGGAGTTGTCGCAATGACATCACAAGCCATCTCGGAGGAGCAAGCGCCAACACTTGGCGAAATTCTTGCGGCATGTCTGCAGCCTGCTCCGTTCTCCGATCTGGATGCGTTGCACTACACGGGCAGCCATGTTGCTTACCTGATTGCCCACAATTCAACCGCCGACTTTGAGCAAGTCTGGCGCGAGATGACGCACTTGCCAGAGGGCTTGCTGGTCCTGCTCGATAACCGGGAAGGGTGGCAGGCCCTTTCATCTGTCATTTGCGGATTGCTTGGCGTCGATACCGCGCCGGTTACTCCGGTCATTCATTAGGGGGAATTTATGAACGCACTATCAGGCCTTCGTTACGACTTGCTGCAATCCACCGATATTGGCGGCGCTTTCAATCGTGGCATGGAAATGGGCACGCAGATGCGCGAGCGGCGCGATCAGCGAAATGCGCTTAATCTTTACGCGACCGATCCGGCTGGGGCCATCAACGCCTTGATGCCGGTAAATCCTGAAATGGCCATGCGCCTGAATGATGATTACCGCGCGGGTGAAAAGACCAAACGCGAGGCGACCTTTCGCGAAGCTGCCTCCGGTTACATTGGTGGAGATGGTGATGCAGCCGATGCGGAGTTTCTTCGCATGGTTGAGATTGATCCCATGGCGGCGATGAAAATCAAGAGCGCCAAACGCGATGAGGCTTTCGACCGGCTCAAGAGCGTGGATGGTGCTTACGATATTGCAATCCAGCACCTTGGCTCCGTTACTGATGAGGCTGGCTATCAAGCCGTGCTTGGCGCTGTTGAATCGCGCCTGCAGCCATTGGGCCTAGATATTCGTTCGATGGTTCCGCCGAACTATCCGGGGCCTGATGGTGTCCGCCAACTGCTTCAATCGGCAATGACGGCAAAGGAACAGCTGGCAGCCTTGCACCGTAGCGATCGGTTGGAGGCGGACATGGAGGATGACAAGGCAGACAATGCCCGCGCCGACCGTGTGGCCGACAATCTTATTTCAACGCGAACCCGCAATGCTTCCACAGCTGAACGCCGTGCCACTGTCTCGGAGCGTCGGGGCTCTGGCGGGCGCGGCGGTGCCAGCCGTCCAACTGCAACCGGCCCGAACGGTCAAAAAATCCAATGGAATGGCCGCAACTGGGTCGATGAGAAGGGCGCAATTGTAAAATGAGCAATGTTCCTCCCCCGCCTGAAGGCTTTACGATTGACGAAACCAAGCCTTCCAAGCGTGGGGGCGGACGTTCACGCAAGGCCAAGGATGCCCGTATCAAGGCAAAGCCGGTCGATGGCGACACTGCAGGCGTAAAAGCCCGCCTATTGGGCGTGGATGCGTTTGAGCGCGGTCAGACGGGCGTGGGCTATGATTACAGCGTCATGCCCCTTGGCGAGCAATCTGCGGGCTTTCTGGCAAGCCAGCTTGGTCCACAAACCGAAATCAACTTTGTGCCAGGGCAATCCACCTATGGCCGGGCTGTCGCGACGTTCAACAACAACGGCAAGGATGTCGGTGCGGAAATGCTGCGCGCAGGCCAAGGCGTGCTTGTCCCGGAGTATGTTAAGAACAATCCGCAATTGCTGTCCGAATATGAGGCAGCGCAAGATGAGGCCATCCGTAACAAGCGGGGGGCATGGGCTGGCAGCTTTCGCACGCCTGCCGATTACCGGACATTCCAGCGCACTGGCAGCTATCCTAATCCCCTAGCTATCAACGTCACGGGCGATGTTGGCGATACTATCACAAACAACGCGCCGGGAACGGTTCGTGTAGGCCCGAAGGAAAAAGACACCTCTGCACTGCAGGCGGCTTTCGATGCGGGTAAATCATTCGATGAGATAATGGCGCTAGGCAATCAGGCTGGCGTGCCAACCCCGAACGAATCCGATCTGCGCTTTGCGATTGCTGAACGGGATAAGGGCGTGAAGGGCATTACCTTCTCGGCTCCCCCTTCGCAGTTGGTTCCTGCCTCTGACGTTCAACCGCAATGGGCTGTTACTCGGCATTTGGCGGCCTTCAATGAAGGGCTTGCCGATACGCTGGGCGCGCCTGTCGATCTGGTGAATATGGGCCTGAACGCTTTGGGCGTTCCTGTTTCTGACAAGCCTTTCCTTGGCTCGGAATCTATCCGGTCGGGGCTTCGTGCGATGAACATGGGGCAGGTGGACGCAAGCTATGCTCCGCAGTCGGATCTTGAACGCTACACGCAAGCGGGTGCGAGGGGATTGGGGCAGGCTGCTATTCCAGCCGCTGGCACAATTGCGACGGGGGCACGGCTGGCTGCATCGGCTGCACCTGTGGCGGTGCGTGCCACTGGTCCGGTGGCCCAAGGGTTCCGCAATGCAATGCTCGATGCTGCAAAGGCTCCGGGCGTCACGCTGGCGACCGAAGCGGGGGCCGGTGCTGGCTCCATGCTGGCGAATGAGGCGGTGAATGATTACGCGCCTGACAATGCTTTGCTCCGAATTGGCGCTCAAACTATCGGGGCGTTTGCTGGTGGCGGCCTTGCCCTCAAGGCAGCGCGTCCGCGTGGCGCGAATGTTCCACCTCCCCCGCGTGGCTACACGATTGATGAAACTGAAACGGTTGCGCTCAATAATACAGGGCTAGAGTCTGACGTTGTGCAGTCCGCGCCTGTTCGCCAGCCGGATGTGATTGATGTGCGTCCAACCACAAGGCCAATGCAGGCACCGGTTACCGAGGGGCAAGTGCAGGCCATGGGGCAGCGCATTGCGCCTAGCGACGTGACGCCTATTCAGGCCAATGAAGTCGGCTCGGTCGATGAACTGGCACAAGCCAATGCTGGCCTCTATGCGCCACTTGCTGCGCCGGATGAAACTGCCGCCCTCAATTCCCGCAATCTGCAATCGGGTTCAACTGGCAACGTCTTGCCCAAGCGTGGGCCGGTCGATCTGGTAACGTGGCTTCGCACGCAAGGGGGTGTGCAGGATCAAGGCGGGGAACTGTCCTCCATGGGCATTACCAACGCGAGCCGGGAATTGGACTTTGCCAAGGGCGAGGCGCGCTTTGGTCCTGTCGTGAATGAGCGCGGCCTGTCTCTGGATGAGGCGGCGCAACGTGCATGGGAGGCGGGCTATTTCCCCGATTTTGCAGACCGTCCAACCGTTAGCGAATTTCTCGACGCTGTGGATGGCACATATCGCGGCACGGCTCGCACCTTCCTGCCTGAAGATTACACCGAAATAGACGCCTTCGAAGCTGCGCGGACGCAGCGCACCGATGTAGAACGTGCTGCTACGGAAGGCCGTCCATTGTTTGAAGATCGTGGGCAGCCTGTCTCGCTCGAAGATGTTGAGGCTAATACTCCCCCGGTGCAGGCCTATGAGGAATGGCCAGCCGGTGGGCCTGACTTTGCGGGCAACATCAATCTGGCCAAGCTGGAAACACCGCAGGATATTAAGCGGGCGCTGGTCCAGACCGAAAACCGTGTCGGGTTCGATGCTGCTACTCGTGGCCGCGTTACGCAGGAAGAAACGCAACGCCTCGCCAATGAACTTGGCATGTCCGCCGATGATCTGCTCACGCGTCGCAAGGGGCAGGCATTGAATGCAGAGGAGGCTTTGGCCGCTCGGCAAATTCTTGCGAAGTCGGGCAACGAACTGGTCAACCTTGCGCGCCGGGTGCAACGCCTCGAAAATCCGGGCGATGAAGTGCTTGCCGAATTTCAGCAGGCATGGGTGCGCCATGTTGCCATACAGGAACAAGTTGCGGGCTTTACCGCCGAAGCGGGCCGCACGCTGGCGCAATTCAAGATGCTGGCCAATTCGCGCAATGTATCTGCATCGGCTTTGACTGCACGGATACAAGGCGGGGGCGGTCCCAAGCGGCTGGTTGAGGCTGCGGAGGCAATTGTCGATGCTGCCGATATTGAGCCGGGCAAACTCAATGAGCTGTCCCGCGATGCGCTGAAACCCAAATTCAGGGATAAGCTGGTTGAGCTGTGGTATAACTCCCTGCTCTCTGGGCCTCAAACCCATGTTGTTAACATGATGAGCAACAGCCTAACGGCGCTGGGGCAATTCCCCGAATATGCAACGGCTGCCGGTATCGGACAGGTTCGTCGCGTATTGCCCAAGGCTATGCAAGACCGGGTGCTATTCTCGGAACTGGGTGCTCGTGCTGTAGGCCTGCGCTCTGGCATGATGGAAGGTATGCGCGAATTTGCCCGCGCCCTTAAAACTGGCGAGCCGTCCGACCAAGTTACCAAAGTGGAATCGGCATCGCAGAAAGCGATTTCAGGGGTGAAGGGTGAAGTAATCCGCATTCCCTCGCGCCTGCTCACTGCAGAGGATGAACTATTCAAGGCGATTGCTCGCCGAATGGAACTGCATGGGCATTCGGTTCGCAAAGCCCGCTCGGAAGGCCTGAAAGGTGCAGCTGCAAAGAAGCGTGCTGCGGAACTGGCAGCCAATCCCACAGAGGACATGCTTGAGCGTGCGCTTGATTATGGGCGGTATCTGACGTTCCAGCGTCCGCTCGGCCCTGTCGGCTCGAAGGTGGCCGGCATTACGCAAGACTGGCCGATACTAAAGCTAATCCTCCCCTTTGTTCGCACGCCTACCAATCTGCTTAAATTCACCGTGGAGCGTTCGCCCTTCGCTCCGCTGCTTAAGGAGTGGCGCCGGGACTTTGCAGCTGGTGGAGCGCGTCGGGATTTGGCTGTTGCAAGGGCAATGGTCGGCTCGGCTGCAGGCATGGCAATCGCTGAACTGGCACAGCAAGGCCATATAACCGGCTCGGCTCCGTCCGATAAGGGCAAGGCCGCGATGATGCGCGCTAACGGCTGGCAGCCCTACTCAATCAAGTATGGCGATAAGTATTATTCCTATCTGCGAATGGATCCTTTTGCCTCAACCATGGGCGTGGCTGCAGACCTAGCAACCAAAATGGACGGGATGACAGAGAAGCAACGGGACGAGGCAGCCCTGATGCTGTCGGCTTCCATTATGAAAAACCTCTCGGACAAAGTTTGGCTTTCGGGCCTGTCGGATGTTCTGGAAGCGGTAAGCGATCCCGATCGATACATGGATAGCTTTATCAACCGGCTGGGCGGTTCGCTGGCTATTCCTACCGGCGTGGCGCAAGTGGCGCGAACGGTTGATCCGGTAACCCGCGAACGTGAAACCCTGCTTGATGCAGTCAAGGCACGCATTCCGGGGCTGTCTGATAATCTCTATCCGGCCCGCGATATATTTGGGCAGCCAATTGAGAACGAGGGCGGGGTGGGGCCTGACCTTATCTCGCCAGTCTGGCAGTCCACTGATCGTAAAGACCCCGTGATAGAGCGCCTGCTTGCTGCGGGTGTGACGTTTGACAAGCCAAACAAGAAAATCGGCGAGCGCGAACTAACGCCAGCCGAATATGATGCCTATCAAGCCAAGGCTGGTGAGTATGCCCGCCAATGGTTGCCGGAACTGGTCATGTCGCCGGGATGGGAATCGATGGACAACGAGGCGCGCGAGGATGCTGTTCGCAAGACGGTGAAGGAGGCCCGCCTGCAGGCACGCACTGACCTGTTTGGCGGACCGGCGAAGAAAGGCGAGGCGAAAAACGAAAAGGCAGAGCCTGCCGATAAGTCCGATGTGCATGGGTATCTGCTCGAAGCTATCCCCGGCATTCAAGTCACGTCTGGTTATCGCTCACAAGCGTATCAGGCAGACATGCGGAAGCGCGGTTACAATCCTGCAAGCAATAGCGGCCATCTGTCTGGCTCGGCTCTTGATCTGTTGCCGCCTCCGGGCAAGTCGATGAACTGGCTAAAGGGACAGGTTAAGCGGCTTTACCCCAAGGCGCGGTTGCTTGTTGAGGGGGATCACCTGCACGCGACGTTCCCCGGCTATTACAAGGCTCCGGTGCTGGGCAATGCAAAGTCTTTCGGACTTGCAAACCCTAACGCCAACATGCCGCCACCGCCTCCGGGCTTCACAATGGAGGCCCCATGACCGAACCTGTATCAACAGGGGAAAAACAGGTGGGCCGCTGGCAACCTGGGCAATCTGGCAATCCAGCCGGAAGGCCAAAGGGTGCGCGCCACAAAGTCACGCAAGCGGTTGAGGCTCTACTGGAAGGCCAAGCGGAGGCTTTAACGCAAAGGGCTATTGAGAAGGCGCTAGAGGGTGACGGGGCTGCATTGCGCCTTTGTCTTGAACGTCTCGCACCGCCTCGCAAGGATGCCGCAGTCTTTTTCGATCTGCCCGCAATACAATCGGCGACTGATACGGTTCGCGCGTCGTCCTCGCTGCTGGAAGCTGTGGCGGCTGGCAATGTCACGCCTGATGAAGCTGGCCGCATTATGGGGCTGCTAACCGCTCACAAGGCACTGGTTGAAGTCTGCGAACTGGAAAAGCGCATTGAGGCATTGGAGGCCAAGCAATGAGAACGCTCGATAAAAGGCTTGCTGCACTGGAAGGCAACGCGTCGGGATCATACTGGGCGGATATTCTCGATACGCTCACGGATGAACAGATTGACCGGCTGCCGGATATTATTCGCGCATGGCCGGAAACGCTCGAAGGGTTGGATGCGGTATCGAATGATGATTTGCGCCTCCTGTCGGCGCTGCGTCTCCCGTTCCATGTTCCCGACGTTGCGGTGCTGGCAGAAATGAAGCTGCTGGAAAGGGCGGCATAATGGTTGGGGAGCACTTGCAATGCGAATAGGGCAACGCCTTACGGCGCTGGAATCTCGGCAACTTGATAGGTCGCGCTATCATGTGCGCCTAATTGTTGACCCCGTGGCAGGCGAAACACAACGCGGGGCTATCGCGAAATATGAGCAGGCGTGTAGTGTCGATCCAAGGCGCGCCTACTGGTTCCGAATGCTTATCTAAGTAGGCGCCATGCGACTATGCAAACGATTGCAATTGTTGGAAAACCGCCAACCGGCCGCAAATCTGATGGTTACGCTGTCGGATAGCGGTCGCGCACTAAAGGACGTGGAAGCCGAATATAATGCAAAGCACGGCTTTGACCCTGCTCGCCAATGGCTTCACGTCCGTTTCGTTGGCATCGATCCAGAGTTAGGCCGTGATTAAACTGTCCTGCAACTTCGCCTGATTAGCAGACCAGAGTTTTGGGAATCCGATACTCTTGAACGACAAAATCATTGCCATTTGGCGCTGCTATCAACGTCACAAGACAACCCTTGCTCTCGATGTATGCGGCTGGAACCGTGGTCGTGGTCACATTGTAACCAAAACCAGAAGGCATGATTGTTGTATTTGATTGGCCCGGAACAATCATGTTTCCGCCACCCCAGCGGAACTGAAACGCTCTACGTCCATCCGGCAAGTCAAATATGTTTTCAGGCTTGCCGTAAGCAAAATACGCTTCGCTAATCGATTTACCAACATGCCTGTTCATAGCGGTAGAAGCGCAACCACTTAAAGCCAAGGCCGCAGCAGCGAATCGGAGTATTTTCATAAGCAAACAATGCCACAACTTTGAAACGCTAACAAATACTCGATCGGATCAGTTGTCGTGGCGACCAAGGCCAAGCGCGGTTGACGAATGTTCTTTATATGTTCCAATTGGGCCATGCACCGAATCAATCGCGATATGCTTAGGGTGGAATTGTCCGTCTGCCTGAAAACCGCCTTAGCCCGGCACAAGGAACTGTTGCGGGCCAAGCGGCTGCCACATGAAACCGATGCGCTATCGGACGCGCTGGCTGTGGCGATCCTCGATCTGGTGGATTGTGATAGCAGGGCAGTGGTCCAGACTGAAACCTATGGCTATTCTGCTCACGGACCGCGGCAAGGAAAATGGGGAATTGATGAGCCTGCGCCTTAAGGCAGTGCAATCAAGTGCGGTGCTTAACCGGTGCTTATCCCTGATGACTTACCAATTCGGCAAGTCGGGACTGTCTTACTAAGCCATTGAGAAAATGGCAGGGGTGACAGGATTCGAACCCGTGGCCCTCGGTTTTGGAGACCGATGCTCTACCAGCTGAGCTACACCCCTGCAGATTCGCATCTGCGAAGAAAGGCGCCCTTAGCGCCTGTAAGAGAAAGGGGCAAGCACGCTCTCGCATACCTGCCCCGTTTTCGAAAGGCGATTGCGTTCAGAATTTGACGCTGGCTTCCACACCCCAGATGCGCGGCTCGTTGACGAAGCCGGTCAGGTTATTGAAGTCGATGGCACCGACGGCCGAAACGTCGTTGGTGATGTTGCGGACATAGGCGGCCATATCGAACTTGTCGGTACGATAGCCGAAGCGCAAGCCACCCTCGAGCATATGGTCGTCGTTAAACTCCGCCGATGTGTAGAGGAAGAAGTTGACCTTCGAGCGATACGCCCAGTCGGTAAAGGCATAGACTTCGCCTTCACCCACAGGAACGCCATAGCCCGCAGTCCAGTTGGCCGACCATTTGGGGGCCTGCGGAAGCTGGTTGCCGTCGATCGAGAAGATGCCCGGGCTGCCTGCGCGAACCGGGTCGGTCACGGTGCAGCCACCGCCGCAGCCAGTGATGAAGGCGTTGGGGTCGTCGATCCGGGCGCGGTTATAGCTCAGGCCTGCGGTCAGAACCATATTGTCGACCGGGCGTGCCTCGAATTCGGCTTCAAAGCCATAGCCTTCGACATTGTCGACATTGATCAGCCTGGCTGCATTGCTTGCGCCGCCGACTGCGGTCAATTGCGCATCGTTCAGATCATATTTGAACAGCGACAGGTTGAAGCGTGCGCGGCTGCCCAGATCGGCCTTCACGCCGCCTTCGAACGACAGGATGGTTTCCGAACCCGCAGTGCTGATCGCATCCTGCACGGTCGTGAACACAAACAGCGCGCGGCCCTGGATCGACGGTGCGCGATAGCCCTTGGCAACGCGGGCGTAGAGATTGATCGCGTCGCTTGCTGCATAGGTTGCGCTCAGATCCCAGGTCAGATTGTCGTCCTTGACGCGGGCAAAGCCATAACCGATGGCGCCGAAAAATCCGTTGCGCGCGACTTCCAGACGACGCTTGTCGTTGTTGTAGCGGGCACCGGCGGTGACCGAAAATTGCTCGGTCAGCGGATAGGTCAGGCTTCCGAACACGCCCCAGGCTTTCGAATTCTGCTGCTGGCGCGCGGTGACGCTGGGGATGACCCCCTTGGGCGTATCATAGTTCAGCGAGGCAATCGCCAGGTCTTCGTTGAAGTAAAAGACACCGGCCTGCCATTTCAGGCCTTCTTCATTGTTGGACGACAGGCGCACTTCCTGCGTCAACTGGTCGAGGTCGGGAACATCGTCCTGCGAATTGGCCGTGAACGGAATGAAGCCCGGACCGGCGGGTGTGCCACCGTCGATATCGCCGCGGCTCTTATATTTTCCGCTCCACCAGGATGTGACCGAGGTCAGCGTCGCGGGGCCGAAATCATATTCGAAGGTGCTGGCGAGGCTGTACAGCTTCATATGCTGGAAATTCAGGCCGTCGGTGCGCACCTGATCGCGGCGGAAGGGCGCGGTTGCGCTCGCCAGTCCGCGCAGATCGTTGCTGCCGGGCACAAACATGTTGGCGCGGAACACGCGCGCGGTGCCGTCGAAATCACGATATTGGCCGGTTACGCGCAGCTTGACCGCGTCGGACGGCGCATATTGCACCTGCAAACGCGCGGCCAGATCGGCAAAGCCCTCAAGATCTTCGCTGTCGCCTTCGGCGACATTGTCGACCCAGTCGCTGCGACGTTGCCAGGAAAGCGAACCACGGACCGAAAGCGCGTCGGTGATGTTGCCGCCGATACCGGCTTCGACCCCTGCGGTGTTGAAACGGCCGAACTGCGCCCTGACGAAATTGGCACCTTCGACGTCAGGACGGACGCTTTCAAATTTGACGATGCCTGCCGGCGTATTGCGGCCGAACAATGTCCCCTGCGGCCCGCGCAGAACTTCGACGCGCGCCACGTCGAACACCGGGAAGCCCTTCAGGATCGGGTTTTCGAGCACCACGTCGTCATAGACCAGACTGACCGGCTGCGAGGCGTTGAGGTCGAAATCGGTGTTGCCGAGCCCGCGAATGTAGAAGCGCGGGAAGGTGCGGCCGAACGAGCTTTCGATGTTGAGGCTGGGAACGCGCCCTGCAAAGGCACGGATATCGCCGCCGCCCGAATTGATGGCAGCCAGCTTTTCGCCCGAAACAACGTCGACCGAGAGCGGCACATCCTGCAGATTTTCTTCGCGGCGCTGTGCGGTGACGACGATTTCGCCCAGACCTTCATCCGCTGCGGCTTCGCTCTGGGCGAATGCAGGGGCGGCGAAACTGGTGGTGGCGATGGCGATTGCCACAAAGGAAGTTGCAAAGCTGCGCATGGCGGACGTGCTCCCTGAAACTATGGTTGGAAGATGGAAAGTGCAGGACTTTTTAGCCCCTGAACAACTGGCGCCGCCCTTACGCCGAAACCGCCGCAGGTCAATGAAATCAGCGCTGTTTGCGGCGGTTTCCGGCGCTGTGTTGCATCCATGTTACAGTTTTGGACGCCGCCTAGAAGCTCATTTCATCATAGATGCGACCGATATCGCCGCCCCATTCGTGCGCATATTTGTCGAGCAGCACTTCCGCAGGTGTCTTGCCGCTGGCGATCACTTCGCGCAGCGGGTCGAGGAAACCGCTTTCATTGTCGCCGCCGCTGTTGAGGCGGTTGCGCGCGGTCAGCCCTGCCGAGGCAATCTCGACGATGCGCCCGGCAATGTCGCGCAGCTTGCCGCCGCCGCCGATCGGCGCGTCCAGCCCCAGTTTCGGGACCGAAGAGCGCAGCAATTCGCGTTCTTCCATCGTCCAGTGCCTGACCTCGTCCCATGCGGCATCGAGCGCCGACTGGTCATAGAGCAAACCGACCCAGAAGGCAGGCAGCGCGCAGATCCGGCTCCACGGCCCACCGTCGGCACCGCGCATCTCGAGGAAGCTTTTGAGCCGCACTTCGGGGAAGGCGGTCGACATATGGTCTTCCCAGTCGGCCGTGGTCGGCTTCTCGCCGGGGAGGACCGATAGCTCGCCTTTCAGGAAATCCCGGAAATTCAGGCCTGAGGCATCGATATATTTGCCGTCGCGGTAGACGAAGTACATCGGCACATCGAGCATATAGTCGGCATAGCGTTCATAGCCGAAGCCATCGTCGAACACGAAGGGCAGCATGCCGGTGCGTGCGGGGTCGGTATCCGACCAGATATGGCTGCGATAGGAGAGATAGCCGTTGGGCTTGCCTTCGAGGAAGGGCGAATTGGCGAACAGCGCGGTTGCCAGCGGCTGCAACGCAAGGCTGGTGCGGAATTTGTGCGCCATGTCCGCCTCGCTCGAATAATCGAGATTGACCTGGATGGTGCAGGTGCGCAGCATCATGTCGAGCCCCATCGAGCCGACCCGCGGCATGTGGCGCAGCATGATATCATACCGCCCCTTGGGCATGATCGGCAGATCGGTGCGCGCCTTGTCCGGCCAGAGGCCCATCCCCAGAAAGCCCTTGCCGGTCTTTTCGCCAATCGCCTTGACCTGTTTCAGGTGGCGACCGGTTTCGGCGCAGGTCTGGTGCAGATTTTCAAGCGGCGCACCCGAAAGTTCGAGCTGGCCCGCAGGTTCGAGGCTGACCGTGCCGTCGGGGCCGCTCATCGCGATGACGTTATCGCCTTCGAAAACCGGCTCCCAGCCGAATTCGGTCAGCGCGTTCAACAGATCACGTATGCCGCCGGGTTCGCCATAGGACGGGGCATGATGATCGCCGCGACAATAGACGAACTTCTCATGCTCGGTGCCGATCCGCCAGCGCTCCTTCGGCTTTTCGCCCTTGGCCATCGCGGCGATCAACTGCTCGCGATTCTCGATTACAGGATCGTTGCGATTCGAAACTGTTTTTGTGCTCATGACGCGGCTTTACGAGGCGTAACAGGGCTTTGCCAGCATTTTCGAAGCTGGCGCAAACTAGTTTACGGTCACATTGAAAACCAGCGCAAAGCTGTCGCCGCTGAGCAGGGATCCTCGGGAAATAGACACATTGCCGCCTGAATAGGCTGCGCCGACCGGGTCGGCTTCATCCGCGCCGACGGCATTGTCATCCTCCACGGTCGCCGCCGCGCCACAGCTGGAACCCGTCCGCATCGAACCTGCAACATAGCTTGCCGTTGCGGGAATCAGGTCGCTGGCGGAAAGGCCCGCCGCCGTTCCTGGCCCGGCGTTGGAAACGACGATGCAATAGCGGATGGTCGCCCCGGGAATCGCCTTGGGGTTGGTGGCGCTGACACCGTCAGCCACTACCGAACTGATTTTCGTAACGCCGATGCTCGCCGGTGCGGCGGTCAGGAACAGGTCGGACTGGTAAAAGGTTCCCGAGTCCGCATTCAGGCTGTCGCAGATTGTCAGTTCCCATGTTCCGGCGGCCTCCTGCCCGTTGAATGCGGACAGCGCCTGAAAAGGACGAAATGTCCTCTGATATGCCGGGACCACGGTTGAGGCGGTCGCCGTGTCGTTGCTCGACGTATGGCTGGATATGGGGTTCGCGGCGGCATCGTCGAACAGCACGTTCACATTGTTCCGCGTGGTGCCGATATTGTTGAACAGCTGTATCTGCGTTCCGGCAGGCGATTTCAGATAGAATCGCAGGTCGCCGCGATAGGTGTGCGACAAAAGAACGCCGATATTGACGTCCGCGACGGTGAAGATTTCCGATACCGTAAAATTTCTCACCAGCGGGCTGCCGCAGGGCGTCGCCGTCTCGCTGATCGCGCTATCGGCCGAGTTGGTATATTGCAATTGCGCGCGCGCCACGCCCGGCAAACCGAAAATGCCCAATATTGCAAGCAAAAGCATGGCCATGTGGCGGAGCGGTGCCAGCTCGGCCAGCCTTGCGCTGCTGCCTGCGGCAGTACGCGTACACGGGATCCGGTTCCCCGACATGGCGCCGGTTTAGTCGAGTAAAGTTAATACAGGCCTACTTTTTGTTTACAAACTGCGGACTGTTTACAGGCTTGCTGCCGGATCACTTCACCGTGGCGTGGAAAACCATGGCAAAGCTGTCCCCCACCGCAAGTGTTGCGGCGTTGCCGGTAATTGTCGTGCTGTTGATATTCATCGTGAATGGATCGACTTCGCCCGCGTCGCTACTGTCATCATCCTCCGCATTGGTGGCGGTGGCGCAGCTGGTGCCGCTTGCCATGCTGTTCGGAACATAGGTGACATTGGCCGGCAGGTTGTCGACGGAGGCGACATTGCTGGCGGTGACCGGGCCGGTGTTCGTGACGAGGATGCAATAGCGCATTGTCGCACCCGGTATCGCCTTCGGATTGCTTGCGCTGACGCCATCGCTGATCACGCTGCTGACCTTGGTGGCTGTCAGCTGTCCCGGCAGGCAGGTGTAGAGCGTGACATCGTCGATGTGGAAATCGTCCGAAGTGCCGCCGCCGGGGCTGTGTGTGAAGGCGATCGCCCCGGTCGCAGCCACCGTGGTCGGCAGGTCGATGCGCCAGCTGGTGTAGGTGAATTCGGTACTGCTGCTCAGATTGCCCGATGCGCCGTTCAGATAGGTTATCGTCGCCGTTGCGCCATTGCCCGCCGGGGTGGTTATCCGCGCATAGTCTGTGCCTGCAACCGAAACGGTCAACTGCGCACTGGTCGACGAGGCCGCAGGTGCCCCGTTTCGCCACCATTGGGTCAGCTGTATCACGGCCCCGCCACCCGGGCCCGGCCCGAATTTGAGCCCGCTCAGGCCGGATTGGCTCAACGCGCCCACGGTCGTGTCATTGTCGACAGTGGCCTCGCCGGAGCCGGTCCATATCGACGCTGCCGTCCAGTCGGTCCAGTTCGGCCCGCTGCCGGAGGAAAAGTTGCCGTTCGAGATCAGTTGCTGGGTCGGGCCGACCGCACAGGCCGGGGCCGGCAGGGCCGTGGTCACGGTAAAGGCAACCGTCGCATAATCGTCTTCGGTCGTGACGCCGTTGTTCGGGGTCGAATCCGGGTCGGTCATCGAACTGGCAGAAATCTGCGCGACATTCGTCACCGTTCCAGCCGCTGCGGTAACAGTGCCGGAAATCGTTATCGAGGCACTGGCCCCCGGAGCAAGGCTGCCGACGCTCCAGACACCGGTGCCGCTATTATAGGTGCCCGTGCCAGAGGCGCTGACAAAGCTGAAACCTGCGGGCAGACTGTCCTGCACGGTGATTCCGGTAGCCGTGGCAGTCGATGCCGGACGGGCCGCGCTGGTTACAGTCAGCGTATAGGCCAGAAGGGCACCGTTTGTCGGGTTGCTGTTGCTGACCGACTTTGACAGCGAAAGATCGGCGCGTTGCGGATAGATGACTATCTGATAATCCTCGACCTCTCCGACCGTTGCCCGGCCGGTCGGGCCCACACCGGCGGTCGGCGACCATCTGAAACGCGCAAAGCGGGTATCTTGCGTGGTGCCCGCAGGTGGCGTGACCGCGAGGCGGATGACGCCGTTTGCCACGCCGTCGGTATCGCCCGCGCCGCCATCGACGGCATTGGTTGCGATCTGGTCGCCAGCGGTTGCAAAGCTGCCGTCGCCGGCCCAGTCGATCCAGCCTTGCAGGCGCCCGCCGCTGCCGGTGACGGCAACATCGATGGTCGAAGCGAGGCCGCGCACCAGCGTGCCGAATGTGGCCCCATCGTCATTGGCATCGGACGATGCGGTTGCGTTGGCAATCGGGCTCGGGGTAGTCGGCGTGCCGGACAGGTTGGTGACGCCCGCATTTTCGACCGTCACCCCCGCACCCATATAATAGCCGCCGACGATATGGCTGGCCGCTGCCGTCGGATCGTAACTGGCCGGAGCATCGCCAAAATCTTCGTCCAGCGAGGCGGTGATGGTCCAGCCATCGGGGTTTGATGCCGAACCGCTGCCGGCCATGAGCATGTCGAGCTGGAAGGTCACCGAGGTCACCGTCCCGCCCAACCGGACACTCCCGCAACCTGCCTTGTTCGCAGTTGTGCAAGACGGCTGGCCATTGACCGTCGCGACGCGGATTTCGTCGCCGCTGACGATGAGGTTGCCGTTGCTGTTGGTCACCGACAGCGTGGGCTTTGCCGGGGCTGTCCAGGCGGTCATCACCAGCGCCGAGTTGAACAGGGTCGAACCGCCAGAATTGGCACCCAGCCCCGATATATGGATGACCGGATCGCGAACGGGTGCGCTGAACGTCAAGGTCATGGTGCCCCGGTTGGCACAGCGGGGCGTCGCGGTCGAACAGCCCGTCGGCAGCACGTCGACATCGACAGCGTCGGTGGTTGCCAAAATTGCCGGTGACAGCATGGCGGTGGTCACACCGCCCGTTGCGTTCAACGGGTTCGACGGATCATAAACCGACGCGTTGGCGCCAGCGATCGTCACCTGCATGGTCGTCGTGCCCGGAAAGGTCTTGGTGATCGGGTTGGTTCCGCTGGTGCTCGATGGTGTCTGGTTGGCGCTGGCGATTGTCGCCAGCGCACACAAAATGGCCACGACCAGCAGCCAGACCCAAAGGCGGGATACTGCCGGGCCGGGCACGCCGAAACCGGCTGCGTTGGGGCTTTGCATAGGATTCACGCCACCGGCATTGCCCGCAATTGCTTTATTAATGATAAACAATGTCGCTGTTCTGCGGGTTTTGACATGTAAAATGTCGCCAAATCGGCGTTGCCTGTCTTGGCTGTTAACCCTGGTTGGCAGGATTCAGCGCCATCCAAATGGCGATTGCGGCAACCGCCGCGGTGTCGGCGCGGAGTATCTGTGGCCCCAGCGATACGCGAACGGTTTGCGGCAATGCACGGATGGCTGCGTTCTCCGCGTCGCTGAACCCGCCTTCCGGGCCGATCAACAGCGCGGCCTTGTGCTGGCGGCCCGATTTGATGGCATCAGCCAGCGGGATTCCGCCGCGCTCGTCGCAGAATAGCAGGCTCCGGTCTGTCGGCCAGTCGCGCAAAATTGCATCCAGTTTTGAAAGCGCTGCGATTTCGGGCAGCGCGGTCCGCTCGCATTGTTCGGCAGCCTCGATCATCTGGCTGCGCAGCCGGTCTTCCTTCAGCTTGTCGGCTACGCAGCGCTGGGTCAGGACGGGCACGAAGCGCGCGATCCCCAGTTCGCAGCTTTTCTCGGCGATCCAGTCGAGCCGGTCCTTTTTGATGAGCGCCTGACACAGCCACAGGTCGGGTGCTGCCTCGCGCTCGCGCAGCTTTGCCTTAACGGTCAGGACAAGGTCGCGTTTCCCGGTCGCTGCCACCATCGCCAGATATTCGCCGCTGCGGTCGTCGAACAGCTTGACCGGGTCGCCAGCCTTGAGCCGCATGACATGCAACAGATAATGCGCCTGCCCGCCGTCAATGCGCAGCTCGCGCCCTTCGGCGAGCAATTCGTCGACAAACAGACGCGGGGTCGAATGCGGGGGCCAGGCCGGGGTTTGAACCATCGCCCAAGCATAGCCTTCGACAAGCGCCGGGCAAGGCGTTATGTCTGGGCTGATGTCCGCAACCACCCCACCCGATACGGAAATTCAAGGGCTTGTCCGCCTCCTGCCCGCCAGCCTCCGGCCCTTTGCGCTGCTTGCGCGGTTCGACAGACCGATCGGCTGGTGGCTGCTCTTCTGGCCCTGCGTCTATGGCCTTGCGCTTGCGGGCGGTGCTTTCAGCCATTGGCAGCTTGCCCTCTGGATGCTGCTCGGCGCGATTGCGATGCGCGGGGCGGGCTGCGTTTACAACGATATTGTCGACCGCGATCTCGACCGGAAGGTAGCGCGCACCGCCAGCCGTCCGCTGGCAAGCGGCGCCGTCAGCCTGCGGGCGGCATGGGGCTGGCTGCTTGCCCTGTGCGCGATCGGCCTGCTGGTGCTGGTGCAGCTGCGGATCGAGGCGATTTTCGTCGCGCTGTGCAGCCTCGCGCTGGTGGCGGCCTATCCCTTTATGAAACGCATCACCTGGTGGCCACAGCTCTGGCTCGGGCTGGTGTTCAGCTGGGGCGCGCTGGTCGGCTGGGTGGCGGTAACTGGGCGCGCCGATGCCGCGATGCTCTGGCTCTATGGCGGAACGATCTTCTGGGTTGTGGGCTATGACACCATCTACGCGATGCAGGACCGCGAGGATGATGCGCTGGTCGGGATCCGGTCGAGCGCGCTGCGCATGGGCGCGCATATCCGCAGCGGGGTGGCGCTCTGCTATCTGCTCGCGCTCGGCGGCTGGGGCATGGCAATCTGGAGCGTGCGACCGCAGGGGCAGGCCCTGGTCGCGCTCGTGCCGGCGGCCATGCATCTGGCCTTCCAGATCGCTTCGCTCAAAAAGGACGGAAGTAACGCGCTCGGCCATTTCAGGTCGAACAAGCTGGCAGGGCTGTTGGTAGCACTCGCCTGCCTTGTTGTCGGCGTAACAGGCTGAAACGGAGGAGAATATATGGGTAACCGGAGGTTGGGTAAGAGCGCGATTGTCGTTTCCGATATCTGCATGGGAACGATGACTTTCGGCTCGCAGGCGGATGAGGCGGTCGCGCACCGCGTGCTCGACATGAGCCTCGATGCGGGCATCAACTTTTTCGACACCGCCGAAGGCTATCCCGTCCCGCCCGACGTGAAGTGGGTCGGGCGAACCGAGGAAATTGTCGGCCGCTGGCTGAAGGGCAAGAACCGCGACGCGATCATCATCGCCACAAAGGTTTCGGGGCCGAGCCATGTCTGGTTCAAATCGCCCAAGCGCGGCGGGATGACCGCGCTCGACCGGCGGCAGATCACCGTCGCGGTTGAAGACAGCCTGCGCCGCCTGCAGACCGACTATATCGATCTTTACCAGACCCACTGGCCCGATCATGGCACGGCTTATGAAGAAACGATGGGGGTGCTCGACGAGCTGATCCGCGCGGGCAAGGTGCGGATCATCGGCTGTTCGAACGAAACCAGCTGGGGGCTGATGAAGTCGATCCAGGCGTCAGAACGGCTGGGCGTGGCGCGGTACCAGACGATCCAGAATAATTTCTCGATCAACAACCGGCGGTTCGAAGACGAGCTGGCACAGGTCTGCCGCGAGGAAGGCGTCAGCCTGATCCCTTACTCGCCGCTCGCGGGCGGGGTGCTTTCGGGTAAATATCAGGATGGCGGCCGACCGGAGGGCGCACGCTTTACCCGCTATATGGACATGCTCGATTCGCGGCAGGCGGTGATGGCGCGGCGCTTTGCCGGGCCGCGCGCGCTCGAATCGACCGCGCGCATCGTCGAGATTGCGAAAGAGGCCGGGATGTCCCCGGTGACGCTGGCGACGGCATGGTCGAAGCAGCATGATTTCG
>JADLBY010000125.1 GCA_020847445.1 Sphingomonadaceae bacterium
GCGATGAATTCTGATCCGCCGGTTTGGGAGGAAGTCCGTCAGGGCTTCCTCCTTTCTTTTTGCTCGCAGACTGTTTTGGCATCTCTCAGCCGGGACAGGAAGGCGGGGCGCAAACTTAAGTCGGAGGTATCTGAACGGTCGAGATCGGTGAGCCGCTCCGGCATATCGAGGACCTTCAACGCCGCGGCCTCGATTGCCTCTGCCTGCGTCGGGAAAGCCTCGGAAGAACTGATCGACACCCCGTTCGGGTAAGTGACTGTCGCCTGGAAGCCGTTGCCCTTCGGTGTCGCACTCAATGTGACATGGCCCATGCCGTGCTTCCTTGTTGCCCATGGTAATGCCCGCATCATAGGCATCGATCCCGTCTGTGCCTATTAGGATCCGACGCATCGAAAACCTGCAGAGCGACCGGCCGAACCGACATCGCAGACCGCATCGTCCGTTACAGGCTCAATAGCTGGTTCCTGTCCTCGCAGCTGGGGACGGTTGAGCACACCGTACGCGACAAATCGCAAGCGGGAGGCGGTAAAAAAGAGAGTAAAGACAGCGTGTTGGTGAATTTTTGCAAAAATGGCAGCTTCTCAATCAGAAATGAATAGTCGCCAATTCGCCAATCGAATTCGATTGAATGCAGTGAGAAATGGCGCATTCCTGCGCATCTCACATGTTCTTGACATGTTCTCGATTCTGATTTAGACAATAACCGCCTTTCGCAGTGCGTTCCGGGCTCCTGACCACAAGGAGTCCGTGCATGACACGGCCAAAATCTCTCCAGGTACATGTCACCGTCGAGCTCGCTGAGCGGGTTCGTGCTGCAGCAAAGCGGCGCGATATCAGCGTCAGCGAATGGATCCGGTCGCTGCTTTCGCAGGCATGCGAAAATGATGATCTTGCATCCAAGCTCGAAACATCGGTGGACCGCGTCAGCCGTCAATCAGTGTTCACAATGGTCGGCGTCGATGCCCTTCTCGCAGGGCATGCCGATCACGGTCTGCGTGAGCGAGCCCATCAGGCCTACGCGCGCAAATGCAAGGAACTGGGGCTCTCCGCAAACGCCGGCGAGGGAGGTTCCGATGAAGCGTAACCTCGTCAACTTCACGCGCGGAAGTCAGCTGCTCGGGCACTTCAGCTTCATGTTTGCAGCAGGTCTCAAGGGGCCGCTGATCATCGCCGCCATCGGCATTTCCTGGACTAGCTGGTGGACCATTTCGGCAGGGCTGAGCGATCACGAAACCTACCTTGTCTGGATGCGAATTTATGCTGCCATCTACGGCTTCATGGAGTTCGATCCGGCCAAACAGGTCGCACTCGAAACGGGGTTTGGAGGAACCGTCCAGCTCCCTATCATCATGCTCGATACCTATCCGCCGGTGATCCGTGCGTGGGATCACCTGCTCGGCTTGCTGGGTGATGCTCTGGTGCGTTCGGCCTTGCTTCTCGTGCCGGCCTTCGCGCTGTTCTACTGGTTCGCAGCGCGCTTCGGCAGCCGTTCGAAAGAGCGCAAGCATGAACGCGGAGCCATGCTCGTTACCTTACCGGAACTGGTCGATGAGCTGCGCGGGCACAACCAGCGCGAGCGCGCCCGAGAGCTTTCGAGCGCCATGGGTTGGAAATGGCATCTGTGTTCGCCCAAGGAACTGTCGGCGGCATTTCCATACCGGCCCTCGCATCTTGCGACAGTTGTCTATCCCTGGCGGCTCGAACAGAGCCACGCCATGCTCATCGGGACCACCGGCATGGGCAAGACAGTCGCCATGTCGGACATGATTGCCGAAGCCCGCGCCAAGGGACAGCGCTGCGTCGTCTTCGACCTCACCGGCGCTTTCATCGAACACTTCTACCAGGCCGACCGGGACATCATTCTGAACCCGCTCGACGCGCGCTGTCCGCAATGGAGCCTCTTCGACGAATGCCGCACTGAAGGTGAGTTCTGGGCGGCAGCGGAAGCCCTCGTACCCCATGACGGGGGCGGGGAGGCGCAGTTCTGGGTCATCGCGGCGCGTGCGCTGTTCGTCGAATTCTGCCTCAAACTGGCGGCCGAAGGACGGGGCACAAATGCCGCGCTTGCCCGCGAACTGATGACCGCCGATCTCTCGCGGGTCCACGCAATGATGCGAGGCACGATCGCCGATCCCCTGACCGCTCCTGAAGCCGCGCGTATGGCGGAATCGATCCGGGCAGTGTTCAACGTGAACGCCAAGGCGCTGAAGCTCCTGCCCACTTCCGGGCGCCGCTTTTCGGTCCGAGACTGGATCGAGGAGGGCGCCAATGAAGACGAGGGCACTCACGCCAAGAAAAGTGGCTCGATGGTCTTCATCTCCGCGCGCTACGTCGACATGAGCGTGTGCGCGCAGCTGCTCACACTGTGGCTCGATACGGCGATGAACACGCTGATGACGATGCCCCGCACCAAGGACCTCAAATGCTGGTTCTTCATCGACGAGCTGGGCGCGCTTCACCGGCTACCCGCTCTTGAGAAAGGCCTGCAGACGGCGCGCAATTTCGGCGGCGCAATCGTCACCGGCATCCATGCCTATTCCAAGCTCAAGGAGGTCTACGGTGAGAACATGGCGATGACGCTTGCATCGCTTGCCAGGACCAAATTGATCCTCGGTACGGCAGACCGCGAGACCGCCACCTGGTGTTCCGACTTCATCGGTCATCGCCAGGTTCGCGACATGGAAGAAGGCTACACCTACGGCGACAACAATGCCCGCGACGCCGTCAGCCTGACACCGCGCAAGCATATCGAGCCTTTGCTGCTGCCCGACCAGTTGATGAACCTGCCGCGCCTGTCGGGCTTCATCAAATTCCCGGACGGCTTTCCTGCAGCACCGGTCCGTCTGAAGCCGATAGACCGGGAAAGAATCGCGCATGTCTTCGTCGGTCGGGCCAAGGATCGACAGCCAATCCGGCAGGTCGAGCGCAAGAGTGAAGGCGACGAGACGGCTGCCAATCCGCCCGCAAGTCAGAGTGAACATCCCTCGTCGAACGATGACGGGGCAGGCACGCCTGTCGTCCCAAAGCAGGGGAATCGTCCGCTCGAACCGGCAGCCGTGGCCGATGCCAAACAGGCACGCCAGCAGGCGGCCAAAAAGGCCGA
>JADLBY010000126.1 GCA_020847445.1 Sphingomonadaceae bacterium
GGTGGATTTGGTCGCAAGATCGTTGCGGTTGAGATTGAAGTTCATGACATCCTCCATTTCGTTTGCGCCGCCCACCATGGGCCGCGTTGGAGGACGTGCATCCGCACATCGATTGCCGATGCATCACCTGTGATCGCAACGAATGTGGAGAAGGCCAGGGATCACGATCCCGCCTTGCATCATGTTCAAACGAGTGCGGATAGGTTCGATCATCAGCGGATCATGTGGCGGTGTAGAAAGGGAGGAATGCGAACGGCAACGACCCGCGACGGATCATCCTAAATCCAAACCGCGATCACACGGTATTGAAGCAATTCGCTGCGTATCTTCTGGGCCTTGGCTAATGTGATGTGAGAAAGGCGGGGGCCTACGCATTTTCATTCCAAAAATCGGAGGCAATATAATTTTTTGTAGCTGAGGTTATGTTCAAGAATTTTTATGAGGTAAAGAATACAATACTTAAAAATATCAAAACAATTGAACATAGCCAGTCTCATCGATACCCGTGTTCGGATATTGTGTATCACAAACGTAAGCTACTACACAGTAACTTTGTACTTTTCCTCCTAATGGCATTCCATCATCCATCTTTCGATCTAAAGCTTCGATTTTTGAGCATGGGGTTATGCGCGAAAGAGGGCCGTCGGGTGCATTGCCTGATGACTCGCCAGTGATGAAGAAGCCATGACCTGGGAAGCGGACCTGACAAACGCCGTACACACTCCTGTTATTCCAAAATACCATCCGAAATCCGCCACCGATTGCAGCTTCGGGCTGGCCCTCACCAAACTCCATGTTGGTAGTGTTTTTGATTCCGAGATTTGTGAGGCCAGCTGCCTCAAGGTGATGAAAGTACGTAAAATTTTCATCTGCCGCCGTTATTGATTGCCCCCACATATTGATTATTCCTATCGATCTGCTTCCATCGCCTCCAGTTGCGCAAGGGGCATCAGAGCAGTTTGATAATCGAGCGGCGGGATTGCGAATATCTCCTGGTAGTGCGCGATAAACATCGCGGAAGGTGATCGTTGCGCTTTGCAACGACTTCAAATCCTGCACAGTCTTGTTGACCTGCATGTTTTCGATCAGCTTCATCCCGCCGAACGTGCCGCCGATCAAAAGGCCGACGATGATCATCACGATTGAGATTTCGACGAGCGTGAAGCCACTTAATTGTTTTGGTTTTGATCTCATCTCATTTCTTTAGTTCGTTTTCTTTCAAATAAGTTTGCCACGGGATCGAGAGCGCTAGAAGCCTCGAACAAATGCTACGCTATTACCAGTTGTCGCGTAATCATCTGCGCCGCAAACCCACACAGTTTGGCATGTCGATTGGACATAGCCCCCAACCGCTTTGCCGTCGTCGATTTTGCGATCTAGCGCGCCAATCAAACCGCAGGGGATGACTCTGGAATTTGCTCCATTTGGAGCATCCCCCGTTGCCTCGCCTGTGAGAAAAAAGCCGTGTCCTGGGAAGTTGACTGGGCATGGCCCAAGTGCTCTATTGTTCCAATGCACAACGCGATAGCCGCCGCCGATAGGGGCTTCGGGTTGTCCTTCGCCGAAATTCATATCCAACGTATTTTTGATACCGCTCGACATTAGGCCTGACGCCTCAAGGTGGTGATAGTAGGTGAAGTTTTCATCTGTTGCCGCAATGGATTGAGTCCAAAGACCTTGGAGGCCGATGATCCGATTTCCGTTTCCACCCGTGGCGCAAGGCGCGTCTGTGCAGTTTGGTATTCGGGCGGCAGGGTTCACAATGTCCCCTGGCAAGCGGCCATAGGTATCTTTGAACGTAACAGATGCGCTAGTGAATGCCTTAAGGTCTTGAGCGGTTCGATTGACCTGCATATTCTCGATGAGCTTCATCCCACCGAACGTGCCGCCGATCAGAAGGCCGATGATGATCATCACGATTGAGATTTCGACGAGCGTGAAACCTTGAGTACGGCTATTTCCTATCATGGGTGAGCACCCAGCCAGGCCAGCACATATCCAACAGACAGTGCCGTAATGACCAAAACAATTGCTAACATGAAATAAAAGTACTTATCTTGCATTGAGTTCCTTTTGTTGAATCAAATCTAGCAAATTCAGATATTTAATTCAACTATGGCTTATGCCGGTCATCCAAGATCAAGACCGCGTTCCCGTTTCGGACGTATGGTTACTGTGGCTTGCCCGCGAACCTTGTCGCGCTCGGCTTCGCTCTCGCGCATCCGGCGAAACTTGGCGGCGTCCCGATACAGACCGAGGATGCGTTCAGCTTCCTTGCGTCGGCCTTCTTTGATCAGCTCTTGAAGCGCTTGGCGATCCTTGTGCTGCGCACGGATCAGAGCGTGCCGCTCATGACTATCGCGTGTCCGCGCAAATTTGGCTTCCATCTCATTCTGCTTGCGGGTTTTGAAATATTTCCCCGTCAGGAAGTCCCATGCACCGGCTATGCCCTTGCGCAGACGTGATGCGCGAATGCGTTGCTCTTCGTTCCAACGGGTTTCGAGTTTGGTATCGAAGGCTTGGCGTTCAGCCTGATGCTGAACCTTGAGCGCTTCGCGCTTGGCTACCAATGGTCGCATGTTGTGGTGAGCGATCCGTTTGGCTTCCGCAATGTAGCGGGAGAGGCGCGGGGCGATCTCGTTCGCAATGCGTTCGCGTGTTTCCGCAACGGACATGAGCTTTGATGAATCGCCGAGGCGTGCAGCGATATCAGCTTTCTTGTCGGGAATGATGCGCGAGAGTGAATAGACATCGCCGTCAGTGGTGACGGCGACGAAGCCTCGTCTGTCACCGCGCGCGAGAAAGAGGCCGTGCTCTTCAAGCGCAGCCGCGAAGCTCTTTGCGTTGTCCGCTTGCCGGTAGCATTCGATAACTGCACCGCGCAGCTCGCGCGGATCGATGCTTGCACGCTTGGCTTGCTGCCATTCGTCCAAGGAGAAATTGCGATGATCACGCAGCTGCGGATTCTCGAATCCGCGCGGCATCTTCCACCCGTTTTCGAGATAGACCTCTTTCGCCAAGGCCTGGAGCTTGTTCTTGAAGAACGGCATATCGATTGCCGTCATGGTCTCAGCGTTGATGCGCGACCAGACGGCATGGCAATGCCTGCGGCCTTCTTTCTCGTGAAAGATGATCACACGCGG
The DNA here is from genome assembly GCA_020847445.1 of Sphingomonadaceae bacterium. GTDB lineage: Bacteria > Pseudomonadota > Alphaproteobacteria > Sphingomonadales > Sphingomonadaceae > Sphingorhabdus_B. The sequence continues at coordinate 3,144 of JADLBY010000126.1, forward strand.
CTGACCGGTGAGGCCGAGCCGCTCTTCGATATCACCGATCACTTTTTCGAACACTTCGACGCGCACGGACTCGTGCGCGGGCGGACTGAGTGACATCGAGAAGAGATACTGTCTGCACTTCGTTCCGCGCGCAGCCGCATAGGCTTCGTTCATCGCCCCCATGACGGTGTCGGAGATGAAGCCCGACACTTCATGAATTTCGACATGCTCATTCTCTTCTGTCTTGAGGAGATGGCTCCCAAGCTGACGACCACCGCTGCGCTTGGAGGCTTTGAAGATCATAGGCGCGCATCCAGGTCGAGCGCTTCGATCAGAAGCTGCCGCATACGCGTGACTTCCTGCACAGCCGTGAGCAGCGCTTCCTCGGTCTCTGGTGTGACCGGAAGGCTTCCCGTGTTCGCGGCCTTCGCGAGTTGGTTCACATTGTTCGCCAATCGCGATTGACCAAGCATTGCCAAGAGTTGCGCAAGCGCGCGATGATCCTTCACCGGAAACTTGCCCCGACGACGCGACGCGATCCAATCAGGATCAAGCAGGCGTGAGCGGATATAGCCGCCGAGTGACATACCGGCGGCATCGGCTTCGATCTTTGCGCGCTCCTCAAACGTGAGGCGCAGCGAGAAGGGAGGTGGACGACGGCTACCCATGGCCGACCTCCATTCCGCCATCACAGGAATGACGCTTCTTCGGTCCGCGATAGGTTGGACGTTGTGGACGCCGTGCCGAAAGATCGATCCCGACCACGTTCGGATCGAGCGGAGCCGTGCCGCCATTCGATGATGACTCATCATCGTGAGCCACGTCATTGCTATTTGCGGCTGGCAGGATTCCGGCGATTGATGTTTGGCTTAAAGCGTGGTTCCACTGAGCTAGCGTATCGAAGAGGAGTTTCGAACTTTCTCCTCCTAGGTGCGCCATTCCGGCAACGCTATTGGTTTAGCGAGGCTGTGCTCCACAATTGGGCGGCATTGGATTCGGTTTCATCACCGGCACCCTGCCCGAACGGAACCGCGACAATCCGGTCGGCATTGATTGTCCAGCTCCAAAGTTCCGATCCCCTCAGCGCCCTGCCATCGGCAATGGCCTTGCGCAGTCTGGCCCGTGCATCGCGCAACAGCGAAACCGTGGCTTTGGACAGATCGCGGCGCAACAGTTGCCGGTCAACGCCCGCCAGCATCATTGCCTGGTGCCATGACCATATGACCGTGCCATGATAGCGGGACCGGTCAAAAACGGCATAGCGTGGCGGCTCGGCATAAGCGGGATTGGCGACGAACATCCCTGCCGAACTCAGCAACCCCTTTGGAAATGGCTGCATGGTTGAGGACAGCGCGGCCGCCAGTTCGGCCTCGCGCGGCTGCGTGAACAGCAGGGCAAAGCCGATGTCGGAATGCATCACGGGAATTGTCTTTCCCGCCTGATCGAGCGCCAGCGCATAAAAGGCCGTTTCCTTTGCATCGACCGGCGCGGCCCATTGCCCCGCCGCGACAAAGCGGCCGAGCCGGTCCGATGCATCCTGCCGCGACAGGGCGACGGCAAACAGGCGCAGGGCCTGATTTTGCCAGACCGATGCCATGGTATCGAGATCAGCGGGGCGCTGCCCGGAATAGGGCTGGAGCAAGCCGCTCGCATATAGCTTGTCAGCCGCCTGAAGCGCTGCCGGAACAAGTGCGGCGTTGATATCATATGGATATCGGCCGTCACCGCCCAGCCCCAGCTGGCTGTCGCGCCATTCACCCACGGTCAGCCCGTCATGCAGGCCAATCAGGTTGCTGTAGACAGGATCGGCGGAAAATGGCCGTGCGCGCGTTGCGACATAGTTCAGATTGCGGGCCAGCAGAGCGCCAAAGCTGGTGCCATCGGAGCCTTGCCTCGCCAGAAATGCCCGGGCACGGCGCCGCCCATCGGCGGTTTCCAGCAGATAGTGGGCCATGATGGGCGCGAGCATGAAATCATCGTCGACCATCTTATAATCCAGCCTGGGGGCATCGCTCAGTTCCTCTCCTTCGCCCGCGCGGGCGAGCAATGCAAATTCACCGACATCTTCTTCATGCGCCACTTCGCCATTTGCATCGAGCCGCAACAGCACCGATGACAACCCGGCCTCTATGGCGCGTGGCTTCAGGACGGGCATCAGCAGGCGCAGCGACATCAGCGTATCGCGCCCGAAATAGGTATTATACTGCCAGGAGCCGGCGAGCAGCTTCTCGTCATAACTGAGAAAGGTCAGCGCCTGACGCAATTGGGGATCGGTACCGGCACCCGGCTTTAGCAACGCCGCCGCCGGAATCGGGGATAGCGGCCGTTCACCCGTCAACGCGGTGTAGCGCAGTCTGACAGGCGCATCGGCGGACAGGTGGACCACGCCATTTGCGTCGATCCCGACCCGACCGTTCAGCACTTCGAGCGCCTGATAATAGCCCGGATCGCCATCGATGCGCCGTCGCTCCCATATCACCTTGTTGCCTGCGATCGTGGGGGTTGCCTCGACACTGGACGGGATGGGATTGGCATATCCATAATCGCGCAAGACACGAACACTGCCCAACAGCGCGCGCTTTATGGTCAGATGATGGGCGCTGCTTGCAAGTTCGGCGACTATGCCACGCCGCACACCGCCATCTGCCAACGCCATCCTGTGGCCGCTGATGGCAGGCGACACCGACCAGTTGGTGGCCTCTTCGAACCAGAGCCCAACGCCGCTGTTCCCCGCAGGGAACGCCACAACCAGCCTTGCTCCGTCGCCTGACTTCGCAACCAGATGTGCGGCAATGTCGCCATCACGGAAAAAATCGTTCTGGATGCGCCCTTCGGTAATCGAAATGCGCAACTCCGGTCCGGCCTGCGCCGTCCCGGCCAGCAGGAACAGGCAAAGCGCAAGGAGCCAGCGCATTTCAGCCGCCACCCAGCCGCCGGAACCCGCCCAGCGCGAGCAGCAGCAGCGCCATCGGCAGGATCGACATGTAGAAGGCCGTCTGTCCGTCGAATGCCGCGAATACCTGCCCGGTGATGAATGAGCCGGTGGTGCCGCCCAGCGCGGAAAAGACCACCAGCAGCCCGGTCATCGCCGCATGCTCTGTCTTGGGCAGCGACGACAGCATGGCAGAATTGATGGCCGGATAGATAGGCGCAAGGAACAGCCCGATCAGCGGCAATATATAGGCAGCCAGCGGTGCCGAAAGCCAGCCGATTTGCGGATCGGGTGCGAGGCCACGGGTGAGCGGCAGGCTGACCAGTACCAGCGCCGCCATCGCAACGACGCAGACATTCACCAGCGGATACCAGCTTATGCGCGTCAGGATCGCGCCCGCGCCAAGGCGCCCGATCGCAAGCGTCGCGGCAAAGATGCTCGCCGCCTGAATGCTCATCGCCTGGGGCAGGTGCAGCACTTCGTTGTTGAAGGTCGGCAGCCATGTTCCGATCGCCTGTTCGATCAGGACATAAAGAAATGCCGACAGCACGAACACGATAACCAGCGGCAGCGCAATCAACCGGAACATTGCCAGAAAGTCGTCGCGCAGATGGCTTGCCGCTGGCCGGGCGGCACTTTCGTCAAGCCGGCTGGTTGCCAGCAGCAGCACAACGCCCGCGCAGATCAGCGCCAGCAGCCAATAGACATCAAGCCAGCCAAGCCCCGCCGGATTGGCAGGATCGATAAATGCACCGAATATCCAGTATCCCGACAGGACGCCCACCATGAACAGGCCCTCGACAATATTGGTGAGGCTCGCGTGGCGCGCCTTGTCTTCGGTCACCAGTCCGATCGTCGAATACACCGACACCTTGACCAGCGCGAACGCCATGCCGGTCACCGCAAACAGCAGTTTGGCCGTCGAAAAGCCCGGGAAAAGCGGCATCGCCAGGCACGCGGTGCCGACCATCGCCGCACCCAGCATCATCGCCCGCCGATATCCCAGGCGCGGCAGGAACGAAGCCGCCAGGAATGATGTTATGGCGATCGGCAGATCCTTGAACGCTTCCAGGATCGCTGCGCTTGCCTTGCTTTGGCCCATCGATGCGATCGACTGCAGGATGACCGTGCCGACGCTGTTGAGCAATATGCCGAACAACATGTAGGTAAGGATCAAGGCGGCAATTATGCGGGCGTTTTTCATCACTATCCCTTCCACGCGAAATCGCCGCACCGGCAAGCCGATGCGACGATTCCTTCATGCGACCCCTGGGGAGGTATCAGAAATCATAACCGACCGAGAAGCGGATCGACCGTCCAAGGATGGGGCGACCGTTGGCAGCGGTAGTGCTGCGCGGATCACCCTCGGTCAAACCGTGGCTGTCGAACAGGTTGTCCGCGTGGATCTGGCCGAAAAATCCCCACGGGCTTTCGATCTTCATGCCAAGGTCGACCTTGGTGTATCCCTTGAGCTTCACCGTATTCGCCAGATCGCTGAAGCGACTGCCGACGAAAGATGCGGCGCTGTACAAATTCAGCCTCCAGTCGCCCAGATTGACATCATAGCTTGGCGTCAACCGCGCGGTGAATTTCGGCTGGCGCAATACGCGGTTGCCGATGATGGCCGTGGTCGGGGATTCGGTAACTTTTGCATTCTGATAGGTTGCAATGAAGCCCAGATTGAAGCCGCCATAGCGCACCCGCCCGTCAAGCTCGACACCGGTCGACCGGGTCTTGAACGAGGTTGGCGGAATTATGCCGCCGACGTCGCTTTCAAACGAGTCGTTGGTGTTGCGAAACCCTGTCGCGAAAAGGTTGAAATGATCTGACGAATATTTCAGCCCCAGCTCGAGCTGGCGAATGCCGTTCACGTTCAGATTATTCTCGCGGATGTCGTCGAAATTCGGAAAGACAAAACCATCCGAATAGCGTGCGAAAACGCCCAGATCGTCGGTGAAGGCATAGTTGGCAGCAAAGGTATATGCCCAGTCGCTGTCTTTCAGTTCAACATTCATATCGCGCGTGCCATCGGGATAACCGGGGCCGGAATCGAGCAGATAGTCGAGCTTGATCCATTCGCGCCGCACACCGGCATCAAGGCGCAGCTTGTCGGTGACTTCCAGCGAGTCAGCCAGATAGAGCGCGTTGACTTCTGCATCGCCCTTGGCGTCGATGCCATAACCCCAGCAGCCCGAACCAGAGCCCGCAGTCTGCAGGTCGGCGCAGGTCACATTGGCGGCAAGGAAATCACCATTCTGCACATTGTGCAAAGGCGTGAAGTTTCCGAGCGTCCAGAAATCCTTCGACGAGAAGCTAGAGCTATACCAGCCAACGGTCAGTTCGTTGCTGCCGGTCTTCAGGGCGACCGAGAAATCATTGGTGAATGATTTCAAGTCCTTTTGCACCACCCAATGCCCGTAATTCTGGACAAATTCGGTCCCGGCCAGCGCCGTTCCGCCAAGCGTCGATGCCGTACCGGCGGGACGGGTGCCGTTTGCGGGCAGCGCCGAAACCCGCACCGGTGCCCCATCGGGAACCAGGCCGTAGGTATCGGCCGACCCCTTGGTGTACGCCAGATTGTTGCGCAGCGTCAGATTGTCGGTCAGGTCCACATCGGCGTTCAGGCCCGAAATATTGCCTTTCCAGCCGCGGCCGTTCTTGAAATCGAAAGTCTTGGTATCACCCGCGCCGTTTATCCGCAGGGTGCGAAAGCGGGTTGCATCGCCCAGTTGCGAAAATGTTCCAAGATCATTGCCCGAAACCAGCGACATCGGCAGATACCATTGGCCGAAATCGTCGGTCTGACGGGTCCAGATATTCACCTTGGCATTGTCTGCGCGATAGGTCAGCTGACCGGTCAGTTGCCAGCCATGTTCAGAGTTGAACTGCGCATCGCGGATGCCATGCGACTGCGACCAATAGCCGCCGACCATATAATAGAGATTTTCGGCAAGCTTGCCGCTGACAACGCCGTCAGCTTGCAACAGACCATAGTCCGAGGTCGAAAATTTCACCCGGCCTTCGGTGTCATCATGCCCTTCCTTCAACCGGAAGTTGAGCGTTACGCCGGGTTCGCCACGTCCGAACACGGCATTCGGCCCGCCGCGCAGCGCTTCAACCGAAGCAATGGTTTCGTCGGTGCGGAAAATCGAGCTTTGTTCGAAAAACGACAGGCTGGGCGTTCCATAAATCGGCGCCCCGGCGACCGCCAGCGTCACAAACGGGGCGTCGCCACCGCCCGGAAGGCCGCGCACATCGATATTGGCCCCCGCCTTGCCACCCGAACTTTCGGCCCATACGCCCGGGACAAGCGTAAAGACTTCTGCGGTGCTTTTGGGTGCCGCCGTCGCCAGATCATCGGCGCTGACCGAGGTGATGGCAAAGCTGGCATCCTGTTTGCGCAGTTCCGAACCACCGGGCGTACCGGTAACGATGATTTCGGTGGCTTCCTCCTCCGGTGCCGCGGCGGCATCATCCTGGGCGAATGCAGGTGCCGACAGCGCCACCCCTGCGACCGATGCGAGCAACAATATTTTTCTCATAGATTCTCTCCAGATTGATAGATCTTCAATGGTTTCGGGCGCGATTCATGTTGCCGCGACACGGCCGATGGCGCGGATCGCGGATGGGTAAATTCCAGCAAGGCAAAGCAGAGCGGGCTGATTGCGAGCGCGACACCGGCACGCCATTTCAAACGAGCGCCTAGGGCAATATCTGTGCATTTTTCCTCAACCTCCCCAGCCTGATCGCATCAGGTCTGCGCAGCTTCTGTAACGATTTATGAAATGCATTTCAATCACATTTTCATGCATTCGTAAGCTCTCAGGCGGCGGGCCTGCTGCGCAGCGCTTTCAGCAGGGCGATTGTCACGCCGTTGGTCCAGCCAAAGCCGACTTCGACGGGATATTCCCCGCCGCCGCCCGCTGCTTCTGCAACAACGTCATATTTCTCCATGATCTGCCCGCTATCGGCATAATGCCGCTCGACCAGCGCAACCCAACGCCGCGCAATGTCATCAGCCAGCTTGGCCTCGCCATAGTTGTGCAAGCCGGCAAAGGCCACCCATTGCAACGGTGCCCAGCCATTTGGTGCATCCCATTGCTGCCCTGATTCCACGGCGGTCGTCAGCAGCCCGCCCGGTGCAAGCAGCTTCCGGAGCGCCTCCGCCGTCGATCGCGCCTGCTCGGGACTGCATTGACCAACAAAGAGCGGGAACGCAGCGGCAGCCGTCAACCGGTCCGAAGCGGCAGATTGGTCTATCCAGTAATCCGCAAAAAAACCCTGCCTGCTGTTCCACAGAAACCTGTCGATTGCGGCGGATCGCCGCTCTGCACGCAGCGCAAACTCGCATGCCTGGAGATCGAGGTTCAGCGCCGCCGATTCGCGTGCGATCGCATTTTCCAGGCCGTACAACAGGCAGTTGAGATCGACGGGCAGGATGCGGGTTACGCAGATACTGTCCAGCGACTTGCCGTCGGCCAGCCAGCGCGA
>JADLBY010000127.1 GCA_020847445.1 Sphingomonadaceae bacterium
CCTACGATCCCGGCGAGATCGTTCCCGGAACGGACCTGGCCGCAATCAAGGCCCGGTCTATATCGATTACGGCTCTGCAAATCGACATGACCGCGCCGGATTTTACGGCAGCCTTGGGCAAGCTGTTCCCCAGCGACGAACCTGCCATACCCTGAACGTTACCGATTCAAAACTGCGCACGCCTAAAAATCGCAATCGCAGTGCATTTTTCCTTCGAAACCTAACGGAAAGAGACAACATGAGTATCGCGGTTGCCAAGCCTGCCTTCGTGCAACAGCTCCAAGAGACGGGGGTTTCGGAGATTCGTCACGACTGGGAGCGTTCTGAAATCGAGGGATTATTCAACCTCGCATTTTCCGACCTCATCTTTCATGCAGCGAGCATGCATCGAAAATATCACGACCCAAACAAGGTACAGCTCAGTCAGTTGCTGTCGATCAAGACTGGCGGTTGTCCCGAGGACTGCAGCTATTGTCCACAGGCAGCCCGCTATGACACGGATGTGACTGCGAGCAGACTGATGGCGGTCTCCGCCGTCGTTGAAGCGGCAAAGGCTGCTAAGGCAGCGGGTGCCAGCCGATACTGCTTGGGCGCCGCTTGGCGCAGCCCAAAGGATCGGGATCTGGAGCAGGTATGCGACATGGTTCGAGGCATCAAGCAAGAGGGTATGGAAGCTTGCGTCACGCTGGGAATGTTAACACCGAGCCAAACTGCCAAGCTGAAGCAGGCGGGCCTGGACTATTATAACCACAATATTGATACGTCGCCGGAACATTACGGTGATATTATTACAACAAGGACAATTGAAGATCGCTTGAACACAATTGAAAATGTGCGCTCGGCGGGAATCAATGTTTGCTCCGGCGGCATCGTCGGCCTGGGCGAAAGCCAGACGGATCGAGCGGGAATGCTGCAGACGCTGGCGAATCTGCCTGACCATCCCGAGTCCGTGCCGATCAATCAACTTGTGCGTGTAGAGGGCACGCCCCTGTCCGATACGGACAGCATCGACGCTTTCGACTTCGTCAGGACCATCGCGGTGGCGCGCATCCTGATGCCTCGATCGGCCGTGCGGCTTTCGGCTGGACGCGCAGAGATGGCCGACGAAGCCCAAGCTTTGTGCTTTCTCGCCGGAGCGAATTCAATCTTTTTCGGCGACAAACTCCTGACGACCGAAAATCCGCAACACGAAAATGACATGCGGCTTTTCGCTCGGTTGGGGATCACCCCTTTAAATCATCAACAGTGAGAGGATCGCAAATGGCCAGGTTGTTTGGAAAGATTGCCATCGTCACAGGGGCATCGGGTGGCATCGGCTCGGCGGCTGTCAGGCTCTTCGTGGAGCAGGGAGCCAAGGTACTCGCTGTCGATAAGCACGAGGACGCGATTGCCACTGCACTCGAAGGCCTCGACGCCAATGCGGTTAGTTATTTTGCAGCTGACGTTACAAAGGAGGCGGAAGTAGATGCGTATACGCAGGCAGCAATCACCCGCTACGGCGGGATCGACGTCGTTCTATTGAATGCCGGAGTATTAGGCGATCTGCTGCCGTTGACGGAATATCCCGTCGAAATGTTTGATCAAGTCACAACCGTCAATATGCGCGGCCCGTGGCTTGGAATGCGCGCAGCTTTCCCGCATTTGAAGCGCCGGGGCGGCGGGAGCATAGTACTGACATCTTCCGTCCAGGGATTGTCGGCAATTCAGCACACCAGTGGATATACTGCAAGTAAACATGCTGTTGTGGGCATGATGCGAGGAGCAGCCCTTGAAGGCGCTCAATTTAATATAAGAGTAAATACGGTCCATCCGGGGTTGACCGATACGAGGATGATGGGCAGCCTCCACGATCAGCTGGCGGAAGGCGAGCAAGCCCCACAGGACGTAATGGACGCCTGGGCCACTTCCGTCCCGATGCGCCGCTACGCGCGCCCCTCCGAAATAGCCAACCTCATGCTTTTTCTGGCCAGCGATGAATCGAGCTACTGCACAGGAAGCACATATGTCGTCGACGGCGGATTGCTGACCTCGTGGACGCCAACGACGACAGAGTAGCATCGAAGCATTTAGTGGGGTCGGGACTGACGAATTCGCGGATAGTGTTCGGAAGCGTCGGTCCGCTTCTGCTGTCCGAATTTCAGGACCCCTCGGTCCGCTGCATGATGCGCCCGGATTCGAACGGCCGCTAACAACTCCCGCCATCACAAGTCCTGTTGCGTTCTGGCTGGTGGCGTTAACCCCTCTTCGACAAGTGCCCCCGCCAATCGGCCGATCCAAATCGCATTACAAATACCCGCCGGCTCCCCCGCGAGTGTCATTGCCGACGACAATGAGCACGGGCGTTAACAAATTCATGATGTGGCACGCTGCACCAAATTCAAGGTCACCCAGAAGCAAGACTCCTTGGACCTGCAGGAACATTATCCGTCGAATAAGGGCAATAACGTAAAACTAACAGGAGAGGCAGATGCGCACAAATCGACAAATGATCATGTTCCTATTGGCTACAACAGCTTTTCCCGCGGCATCGTTCGCCCAGGAAGCGGCACAGCCCGCTGAGGAGCAGACAGGCAAAACACCCTTGTCTTCCGGCGAGATTATCGTCACCGCCAATCGCCGTTCGGAGTCGATTCAGAAGGTTGCGGCATCGGTGATGGCCCTCAATGGCGAGCAGCTCGAGAATCTCGGGGTTCAGTCCGCGGGCGACTTGGCTGAATTGATCCCCAACGTCGACTTCAAGAAACAATGGGGCTCCAAGGGCAATGCCAGCCTCTTCTACGTCCGTGGAATTGGCCAGGCCGACTTCAATGAAGGGAGCGAGTCCCCTACAACGGTCTACGTCGACGATTTTTATATGTTATCCAGTTCGGCCGTCGATTTTCAGACCGATGACATCGCGACCGCCGAGGTCCTTCGCGGTCCCCAAGGCACCCTGTTCGGTCGCAATTCGACCGCAGGCGCCGTCGTGATGCACACCAACCAGCCGAGTTACAAGCTGGAGGGCAAGGCTAAGATTTCGGTCGGAAATCACGATAGTACGGCTATGTCAGGCGTTCTCAATATTCCGATCGTGCCGGATCGTCTTGCGATCCGCTTTTCGGTAAATCGTGAGAAGAATGGCCCGACGACCAAGAACCTGTTCGATGGTCCTGGCGAAGGTGCCAACGACACGCATGAGGGAAATTTCCTCGCCGCCCGCGCCATCGTTCGTTGGGATCCGCTCGATAATCTGAGCGTTACCTACAAATACCAGTATGGCCTTTCCAAGGGGCGCAATGGCGGTGATAGCTCCGAACCCATGCTCCAGATCGCGGGCAAAACGATCATCAAGCCGGATGGAACGGACGGCTTCGGGTATAACCCTTCGCAGGCGGGTCAGGACAGTACCCATGTCTTCTCCGATGGCATCAACGACTTCCGCAACAAGGTGCAAAACCACCTTCTGACCGTAAATTATGAGGCGAGCGATCGGATCACATTGACATCCGTCACCGGCTATCTGAAGCAGCATAAGTTCACCCTTGAGGAATGCGATGGCACGCCTCGAACTATCTGCGCCGCTTACCAGACGAACGATCAGAAATACTGGACACAGGAACTCAGGGCGGCGGTTGACCTGGATCAGGCGCGGCTGACATTCGGCGGCTTCTACCTGCATCAGAAATACGCAAATCAATGGACATTGCCGATTATAAGCGGCACCGGCACGTTCCAGGGGCATGCCACCATTCAGCCCGGAGATACGGCTGGCGGTCTGGTGCAGTACACGCCGAACGACTCCAAGGTCAAATCTTACTCGGTTTTTGGCAATCTCTCTTATGACATCACCGACAAGTTGACCTTGTCCGCCGGGCTTCGCTGGAATCACGAGCGGCGCGATTTCCACGAGACCGAAGGACTATATGCACATAATCATCCCGACACGGGACAATTTACGATTGGTGGCAACACATTCGGCATTCTTGTGCTGGATCAGGCAGGAATGCGGAACCTTATTGCCAATTACATCCTTGGCCCGGCGGATCCGGTTGGAGATCCGGTGGTTGATTTCACCGACACGTTCAAGACGAGTTTCGTCAATTACCAGATTGTGGCCGATTATAAGCTCACCCCGGACTCCTTGATCTATGCGTCGTTCAAGCATGGCGTCAAATCAGGAGGATTCAACAACGGTCTTGTTAACTATTCCGCCTTCGATCTCGGCGCTATTCCATTCAAGAATGAGGTAAATAATGCTTACGAAGTAGGATTGAAATGGCAGTCCTCGGATCATAGGATCCGCATCAATCCCGGCTTCTTCTACTACGACTACAAGAATTTCCAGGCCACGGCCTTCACGGTCATAAACGGCACGCTTGGCGTCCAAGTCATCAACAAGGACGCGATCGTATACGGCGCGGAAATCGATACTTGGGCAAATCTGGCAGCAGGTCTCGATCTGACATTCGGCGTGGGCTACGTCCATACGAAGGTGAAGGACGTCACCAATGTAGGCGCCGGGGTTGCGGTTACGGCCGATCGCGAACTTGGCTCCGCGCCGCATTTTCAGGGCAGCGGATCTCTGCGCTACGAAAAGGAAATATTCGATGGCCAGGGAAGTTTGAGCAACCAGGCAACTCTCAGCTACACGGGTTCACGCTTTGTGGACGTGCTGAACGACCCTGCGACCAAATTACCCGCCTATTTCAATCTCGGCTACAACATCACCTATGAATCTGTCGATGGGTGGCACGTATCGCTGTATGTCAAGAACCTGACCAACAATACTAAGCCGCTTCAGAAGTTCAACTTCGCCAGCCTGTTCAATACCGGCCAGGTCAACTATGCTCCGCCGAGGTTCTTTGGTGCGGAATTTGGGATAAAGTTCTGAAGTATTTTGGGTATGTAATAGTCAGAGGCGGGCAGCATTGGTATTGCCACATGCGCGATATTGATGCTGCCTGTCTCAAGCGTCACATATGGGCAAGGGCCAGCCCAATGTATGAGGCGGCCGGTGGCTATCGCCGAAGTTAAGGTCAGCCGATGAAGAAAATATTTACTGATGCGAGCGAAGCGCTGGATGGCCTGTTGTTTGACGGCATGCACATCTCTGCGGGAGGTTTTGGCCTGTGCGGAATTCCGGAGCGCCTCATCGACGCCATTGTCGAAAGCGGCGTGACCGGGCTGACGGTTGCCTCCAACAATGCGGGGATAGACTGTGAGGGCCTGGGCAAGCTGCTCCGCACGCGTCAGATCAAAAAGATGATTTCTTCCTATGTCGGCGAGAACAAGGAGTTCGAGCGGCAATATCTGGCCGGCGA
>JADLBY010000128.1 GCA_020847445.1 Sphingomonadaceae bacterium
CGGACGCAGGAAATCCAGCGGCTGATCGGGCGCAGCCTGCGCGCGGTGGTCGATTTGAAGAAACTGGGCGAGTTCCAGATCACGCTCGACTGCGACGTGCTGCAGGCCGATGGCGGCACCCGCACGGCGGCGATTTCGGGCGCATGGGTGGCGCTGCGGCTCGCGGTCAATAAGCTGATGGCCGAAGGCAGGATCAAGGACGACCCGATTACAGGCCGTGTCGCCGCGGTCAGCTGTGGTATCTATCAGGGCACGCCGGTGCTCGATCTCGACTATATCGAGGATTCGTCCGCCGATGCCGACGCCAATTTCGTGCTGATCGAAGGCGGCAAGATTGCCGAGGCGCAGGCCACAGCCGAAGGCGCGCCCTATGACGAGGAAGCGCTGCTGCGCCTGCTGCGTCTCGCGCGCATGGGCTGCGACCGGATTTTCGCCGCGCAAGCAGATGCGGTGAAGTGAGTTGATGGTAAAAATGCGGTTTAAAAACTGTGTCATCCCCGACCTGATCGGGGATCCATGGTCTAAGGTGTTGGTTTAAGTAAAGGCATCAGACCATGGATTCCCGCTTTCGCGGGAATGACAAATGGATATGGGATATAGCATGGCAATGCACCGCAAGCTCGCCCCCGGCAAACTGGTCATCGCCAGCCATAATGCGGGCAAGGTGCGCGAGATACGGGCACTGCTCGAACCGTTCGGGATCGAGCCGGTTTCGGCGAGCGATCTTGGCCTGCCCGAGCCCGAGGAAACCGGCACGACCTTCGCCGAAAACGCGCTGTTGAAGGCGCATGCGGCGGCGCAAGGATCGGGCCTGCCCGCGCTCGCCGACGACAGCGGGCTATGCGTTGCCGCGCTGGGTGACGCGCCGGGGGTCTATACCGCAGACTGGGCGGAAAAGCAGCCGTTCGAGGGCGGGCCGGGGCGCGACTGGTATATGGCGATGGGCAAGGTCGAGGGGAAACTGGCCGAGCTGGGCCCCGATGCCGACCGCAGCGCCTGGTTCATCTGCACGCTCGCGCTCGTCTGGCCAGACGGGCATGAAGAGGTCTTTGAAGGCCGGGTTAACGGCACCCTCGCCTGGCCGCCGCGCGGCCGCATGGGGTTCGGCTATGATCCGGTGTTCGTGCCGCTGGGCCGCACGCAGAGCTTTGCCGAACTCGATCCGGCGGAAAAACATGCGATCAGCCACCGGGCGGATGCCTTCCGCAAACTGGTGGCGGCGGTGTTCTAAATTCCGTTCGTCACCCCCGCGAAGGCGGGGGCCCATCACCGGGGGATAAAATTTCATCCGCAGGTGATGGATTCCCGCCTTCGCGGGAATGACGAACTATTATATGGGCGCTGTGTGACATCCCCCCTCGCCCTCTATATTCACTGGCCGTTCTGCGTTTCGAAATGCCCCTATTGCGATTTCAACAGCCATGTGCGCGAGGCTGTCGATCAGCAGGCATGGCGCGATGCCCTGCTTGCCGATCTGGCGCATGAAGCGCGGCTGACGCAGGGGCGCAGGCTGGGTTCGATCTTTTTCGGCGGCGGCACGCCATCCCTGATGCCACCCGAAACAGCCGCCAGCCTCATCAACGCGGCGGAACGGGCCTGGGGTTTTACCGACGACATCGAAATCACGCTGGAGGCCAATCCCTCCTCGGTCGAGGCGGCGCGTTTTGCCGATCTGGCATCGGCGGGGGTGAACCGGGTTTCGCTGGGGCTGCAGGCGCTCGATGATGATACGCTCGGCTTTCTGGGCCGCGCGCACCGGGTCGGGGAAAGCCTCGCCGCGCTCGATGCGGCGCAGCGGCATTTCGGGCGGGTGAGCATCGACCTGATCTATGCCCGCCCGCTGCAGACGGCACAGCAATGGGACGCAGAACTGGCGCGAGCCATCGGCTTTGGCACCACGCATATGTCGCTCTATCAGCTGACCATCGAACCCGGCACCCGCTTCGCCACCGATGTCGCCAAACGGCAATGGGCGCCGCTCGACGATGATGCTGCGGCTGACCTGTACGAACTGACGCAAGCGCGGATGGAGGCTGCGGGCCTTCCCGCCTATGAGATCAGCAACCATGCCGTCCCCGGGCAGGAAAGCCGCCACAACCTCGCTTACTGGCGCTACCGGGATTATGCCGGCATCGGCCCCGGCGCGCATGGACGGCGCACAGGCATGGCAACGCAGCGGCACCGCAAGCCCGAAAATTTCCTTGGCGCGATCGAACGCAACGGTCACGGGCTGCAAAGCGAAACCGCGCTCGATCCGGCGACGCAGGCGATGGAAGCGCTGCTGATGGGGCTGCGGCTGCGTGAGGGTGTGGATATCTCTGCACTGAGCGACCGGTTTTCAATCGATTCCGGCGATATGGTCGATTGGACGGCTGTGGATAAGCTGGAGAGGCTGGGGTTTGTGAATATTTCTCTCTTCCCGCAGGCGGGAGGCGTCGGGGGTAGGCCTGAAAGGTCACAAGCCCGCTTCGCTCGCCCCACCCCCACCCCCTCCCGCCTGCGGGAGGGGAGAATAAGCGTCACCCTCAAAGGCTTTCCGCTACTCGACGCGATCCTGCCCCAAATCGTTGCGATTGAGCCCACGCCCGACGCCTGATAGCATCGTGCACATGGCCGAAGCCCTGATCGCCGAATACCGATCCTATCTCGCGGACAATCGCCGCCGGTCGGTGCACAGCGTGCGCGCCTATGTGGCGACGGCGGAACGGTTGAGCGAATTTCTGCGCGAACATCTGGGCGAGGCCATCGATCGCCCGGCGCTTGCCAAACTGACCGCAGCGGACCTGCGTGCTTTCCTCGCGCATCGTCGTGGCGATGGCCTCACCAACCGCTCGACCGCGCGCGAATTGTCGGCGGTGCGCAATTTCCTGCGCTGGGCGCTCGGCGAAGACGCGCCGATACCCGCGTTGAAAGGCCCGCGCGTGCAGCGCAGCCTGCCGCGCCCGGTCGATCCCGAAGCGGTGCTCGCGCTCGCGGGCGATGCCGCCGAGAGCGCCGCCGACGGCTGGGTGGGCGCGCGCGACTGGGCGGTTCTGCTGCTGCTCTATGGTTGCGGGATGCGCGTCAGCGAGGCGACCGGGCTGACCGGTGACGTGCTGCCGCTGGGAACGACACTGCGCGTCACCGGTAAGCGCAACAAGACCCGCATCGTGCCCCTGCTCGATAATGTGCGCGAAGCGATTGAGGGCTATCTCGAACTGTGCCCCTATCCCCCGGCAAAGGGCGAACCGCTGTTCAGGGGACGCCGCGGCGGCCCGCTTTCCCCTGCCCTCATCCGCCGCGCGGTGCAGGGCGCGCGCAAACGGCTGGGCCTGCCCGAAAAGACCACGCCGCACGCGCTGCGCCACAGCTTTGCGACGCACTTGCTCGCGGGCGGGGCCGATCTACGGAGCCTTCAGGAATTGCTCGGCCATGCCAGCCTGTCGTCGACGCAAATCTATACTGCGGTCGATACCGCTATGCTGCTGGATGAGTATCTGAATTCGCATCCACGGGCGTAATAAGCCCCTCCCCTGAAGGGGAGGGGTTGGGGTGGGGCGTATCAGCATCAATCCACCGCCACCCCACCCCGCTGCGACCAGGCAGCAAGCTGCCAAGTCTCACTGCCCCTCCCCTGAAGGGGAGCGGCTGGGTTGATCTTCGGGCTTGGGTTTCCAGCGCCACAGCCGCCATAGATAGGCAAGCACGATCGCCGCGATGATGATCGTCGACAGCGGCCCGAGAATTTTCTCCACCTCCTCGAACTGCGAGCCGAGGAAATAGCCCGCCCCCGCCAGCGCTGCGCTCCAGCCCGCAGTGCCGATCGTCGAAAAGACAAGGAAGCGGCGGTGTGACATACCGAACAGTCCGGCGGGGATCGAGATCAGCGACCGCAAGGTCGGCAGCATCCGCGCGACCAGCACGATGGTGGAGCCATATTTGCGGAACAGTGCCTCGCCGCGCTCGACATCATGCCAGTCGAGCGTCAGCCAGCGGCTGTGCCGGTCGAGAAAGCGGTGCAGCCGCGCCTCGCCGAATTTTATCGCCAGCCAGAACCACATCCAGTTGCCGAGCATCGCCCCTGCCGTGCCCGCGGCCACCGTTCCGGCAAGCGACATGTTGCCGCGCGCGGCGGAAACCCCGGCCACCGTCATGATGACTTCGGACGGGATGGGCGGAAACACCGTTTCGAGCAGCATCAGAAACGCCACGCCCCAATAGCCGGTCGTGTTGACCAGATCGATGATCCAGGCTTCCATTGTGGATCAGCCTGCGGCGCGCGCCTTGAGTCTGCGCTCGATCGCATCCCAGATTCTGCCGGGCGTATCGGTGCCGTTGAAGCGGTCGATCGCGACGATGCCGGTGGGCGAGGTGACATTGATCTCGGTCAGCCATTCACCCCCGATCACATCGATGCCAACGAAGATCAGCCCCAATTCTTTCAGGCGCGGGCCCATCGCGGCGCAGATTTCCTGCTCGCGCGGAGTAAGCTCCGTCGCCTCGGCACTGCCGCCGACCGCGAGGTTGGAGCGGAATTCACCCTCCCCCGGGCGACGGTTGATCGCGCCGGTGACTTCGCCATCGATCAGCACGATCCGCTTGTCGCCCTTCGCCACCTCGGGAAGGAAGGGTTGCACCATATGCGGCTCGGGCCAGGTGGTGTTGAACACCTCGAACAGCGCGCCCAGATTGTCGCCCTCTGCAGGCACGCGAAAGATCGCCTTGCCGCCATTGCCGTGCAGCGGCTTTACCACAACTGCGCCATGTTCCTTCTGGAAAGCGCGCACCGCGTCGGGCGAACGGGTGATGAGCGTCGGTGGCATATATTGGCGATAATCGAGCACCATCACCTTTTCGGGCGCGTTGCGCACGCTGACCGGGTTGTTGACCACCAGCGTCTCATGCTCGATGCGTTCGAGCAAATGGGTCGCGGTGATATAGCCGACATGGAAGGGCGGATCCTGCCGCATCAGGACAACGTCAACGTCCGATCCCAGATCGATCCGCCGGGGTTCGCCAAAGCGGTAATGCGCGCCCGCAACGCGTTGCAGATCATGCACCGGATGGGCAAAAGCGGTCAGTCGGTCATTGGCATCGAGCGTGAGCGTGCCCACATCATAATGCCAGACGTCGAACCCGCGCGCCTGCGCCGCCAGCATCAGCGCAAAGCTGCTGTCGCCGTGGATGTTGACGCCCTCAATCGGGTCCATTTGCACCGCAACGCGCAAGCCCATCTGTAACCCTCTTCTCTATCCGTGCCAGACGTTGACCAGATGATGCGGCCAGCGCCAAGGTGCAACCAATATCACATCAATGCGCATATTTTCCGCGCACTTGCCATAGCGCGGCAGCAATTGTTCGGCCGCAGCCGCGACCCGGCGCAGCCGCCAGCCATCGATGGCCGTCGCCAGATCGCCCTGCTTGGTGCGCGCCTTGACCTCGATGAAAGCAACGGTTTTTCCACGGCGCGCGACCAGATCCACCTCGCCACGCGGGGTTTTGAGCCGTTGCCCGACGATCCGCCAGCCGTGCAGCCGCAGCCACCAGGCTGCGATGGCCTCGCCCCTTCGCCCCCGCTTCTCGGCCCTCTCGCGGCGATTGCTCATGCGCCGGATTTGAGTGCCATTGCGCGTTCGTAAACCTCTGCCCGGTCAACGCCAAAGCGCTTGGCGAT
Source organism: Sphingomonadaceae bacterium (assembly GCA_020847445.1). Classification (GTDB taxonomy): domain Bacteria; phylum Pseudomonadota; class Alphaproteobacteria; order Sphingomonadales; family Sphingomonadaceae; genus Sphingorhabdus_B. The sequence continues at coordinate 5,654 of JADLBY010000128.1, forward strand.
TTCCTTCGCGGCCCTCGCGGGGGGCAGGACTTCAAGCGCTGCTTTGAGCGCCGCTTCAAAATCGCCCTGCTCGACCTGCGCTTCCCCCGGCGGCCCGACGATGAGGACAATCTCTCCCTTTGGCTCGACTGCGGCATAGCGTTCAGCCAGTTCGGGAAGCGCACCCGACACCACTTCCTCGAATTTCTTGGTCAACTCGCGCGCGACGACCGCCTGCCGCCCGCCCAGCTGTTCCGAAAGCGCCGCAAGGGTCGCGCCCAGCCTGGGGCCGCTTTCGTAGAAAACCAGTGTAGATTTTACATTGCCGATTTCGGCGATCGCATCGGCGCGCGCCTTGGCTCTGGAAGGCAGGAAACCGGCAAACAGGAACCGGTCGGTTGGCAGGCCCGAAATCGACAGGGCGGCGATCACGGCGCTCGCCCCCGGCGCGGTGCTGACGGCTATTCCGGCCTCGCGCGCGGCGCGCACAAGCTTGTATCCGGGATCGGAAATCAGCGGTGTTCCGGCATCGGAGACGAGCACGACCACGCCGGTGCGCGCCACAGCCAGCAACGCGTCTCGGTCTGCGTCGCTGCTATGGTCATGATAGGGGCGCATACGCTTTTTGAGCCCAAGATGGTGGAGCAATTTGCCGGTCACCCGGCTGTCCTCCACGGCAACCAGGTCTGCCGCTTGCAGCATTTCCATTGCCCGATGTGACATATCTGCCAGATTGCCGATCGGGGTCGCGACAATGTAGAGGCCTGAATCGATTGCCTTGGCCGGTTTGTCCGGCTCTGATAATGAATAATCATAAGGGTCGGAGGACATGGACATGACCATTGCAGCAACCGTGGCTGCGCCGCAAGCGCCGTTGGAAACGATCTGGTCGACAGCCAAACGCGCGACCGCGCTGTGCGGGCTGATGTTTCTTGCCGCCTGCCAATCGGTTATCCCGAAAGGCGGACAGGCCCCGGAAGGACCGCCTCCGGTTGAATCTCCCGATCCGGGCAATGTCATTCTCTCGGACGGGGATCGCCACCGCGTCGCCCTGTTGCTTCCGGTATCGGGGGCTGATGGCGATGTCGGCCAGTCGATTGCCAATGCAACGACGCTGGCGCTGCTCGATACGCGCAACACCAATATCCGGATGACCACTTATGACACCGCGCTTGGCGTCGATGCGGCGGTGAAAAAGGCGGTTGCGGACGGCAACAAGCTCATCCTCGGCCCGCTACGCAGCGACGATGTGGTTGCCGTTGCCAATATCGCCAAGCCCGCGGGCGTTCCGATGATCAGTTTCTCGAACGATGTTGGTTCGGCCGGGCCGAATGTCTTCCTGCTCGGACATCTGCCGAGCCAGTCAATCGACCGGGTGGTCAAATATGCCAAGGCGCAGGGCCATAACCGCTTTGGCGGTATCGTGCCGAAATCGGTCTATGGCCAGCGCGCGCTGTCCAACCTGACCAATTCGGTGCGCGCCGCGGGCGGCGTGCTGGTATCGGTGCAGGAAATCGACGGATCGGCCGCGTCAATCGATGCTGCGGCGCGCAAGCTGAACGCTGCGGGTGTGATCGATGCAGTGCTGATTGCCGACAATGGCCGGGCTGCAATCGCCACCGTGCCTGCGCTGCGCAAGGCGGGGCTTTCCAGCGCCAAGGTGCTGGGAACCGATCTGTGGAATATCGATGCCAGCCTGACCGCCAATCCGATGATGCGCGGCGCATGGTTCGCCAGCGTTTCGGACACGATGTTCCGCCAATATGCCGACAAATATCGCGCCCGTTTTGGCCGCGCCCCATCGCGCCTGTCGAGCCTTGGCTATGACTCGGTTTTGCTGGTCGCCCGCGTTGCGCAAAGCTGGAAGGTCGGCACCCGCTTTCCGGTCACCCGCCTGACCGATCCCGACGGTTTCATCGGTATCGACGGCGCGTTCCGCTTCGCCGCCAATGGCATGTCCGAACGCATGCTGGAGGTGCAGGAGGTGCAGGCAGGCAAATATGTCACCATCGACCCGGCACCGCGCGGCTTTGCACCCGCGAAATAGCATAGCGGTCTATGCCGATTGAACAGGCCCGCCGCTATATGGAGGCCGCGCTCGATCTGGCGCGGCAGGCGGCACAGGCGGGCGAAGTGCCGGTCGGCGCGATCGTCGTCAGGGAGGGCGAAATCATCGGACGTGGCGGCAACCGCCCGATTGCGGGCCATGACCCGACCGCCCATGCCGAGATCGTCGCGCTGCGCGAGGCCGCCGCGACGCTGGGCACCGACCGGCTGACCGGCTGCGACCTGTGGGTCACGCTGGAGCCGTGCGCCATGTGCGCCGGTGCCATCGCCCATGCCCGCATCGCCCGGCTTTACTATGCCGCCAGCGATCCCAAAGGCGGCGCGGTCGAAAATGGCCCAAGGCTGTTCGAGCAGCCAACGGTCCATCACCAGCCGGAAGTGTATGGCGGAATATGCGAAGACGAGGCCGCAGCGTTGCTGAAGGCGTTTTTCAGCGCGCGGCGTTAAACCAGATGTTTCCCGAAAAACGCCAGCGTCCGGCTCCACGATAGTTCCGCTGCGGCCTTGTCGTAACGCGGGGTGGTATCGTTGTGGAAGCCGTGCTGGGTGCCGGGATAATAATGCACCTCGAACGGTTTCCGGTTCGCCAGCAACGCCGCCTGATAGGGCAGGGCCCCCGCATTGATGCGTTCATCATTTTCGGCATAATGGATCAGCAGCGGTGCCTCGATCGACGGCACCTCGGCGGCGGTCGGCTGGCGGCCATAATAGGGCACCGATGCTGCGAGTTCGGGACAGGCAACCGCCAGCGCATTGCAGATGCCGCCGCCATAGCAGAAGCCGACTGCGCCAACCTTGCCGGTTGATCCGGCGTGCAGCCGCAGAAAATCGAACGAAGCGATGAAATCTTCGAACAATTTCTTCGGGTCAAGCTTGGCCTGCAATTCGCGGCCCTTGTCGTCGCTTCCCGGATAGCCGCCGACCGAAGTCAGCCCATCGGGCGCGAAGGCCAGATAACCGGCCTTTGCCAGCCGCCGCGCAACATCCTCTATATAGGGGTTGAGGCCGCGATTTTCGTGGATCACCAGCACCGCAGCGATCTTGTCCTTCGCTTTGGTCGGCATGGCGAGCAGGCCCGAAATTGCGCCATGCCCTTTTGGACTCGCTACGCTCGGGCGCTCGGTTTTGATCGCCGGATCGTCTGCCTTCACCTGCTGCGCCCGCGCATAATCGGGGCGCAACTGATCGAACAGCATAGCCCCCGTCACCCCCGCCGCTGCATATTTCGTCGCGCGCGCGATAAATTCGCGCTTGCTCAGCCTGCCATGCACATAGCCGTCGAAGATTTCGAGGATGGCCGGATGAAAATCGGCAGCGGTTTTACGCTCCGCCATCGTCAGTGCACAAACCGCGCCACCACGTCGCGATAGCTGCGGCTGACCTTCACCTGCGCGCCCGATTCCAGTATCAGGAAACATTCGCCGTTGGTGTGCGGCTTCACCTGGCGGACAAGATCGAGATTGACGATCTTTGACCGGTGCACGCGCTGGAAGGTGCGCGGGTCGAGGCGTTTTTCGAGATCCTTCATCGTTTCGCGCAGGATCAGCGAATTATCGGCGGTGATGATGCACATATAATCGCCCGCCGCCTCGATCCGTTCGATCGTATCGACATCGACGCGGAAAATCTGGCCGCGATCCTTAACGTTGATCAGCTTCTCGAACCGGCTGCTCGACATTTCCTCATCGGCAGTCGGCATATGTTCGGCGGCCTCGGGTGCCACTTCGTTGATCACGCTGCGCAGCCGCTCAATTTCTTCGGAGGTCCGCTTGTCGGCAAGGCGATTGCGCACGCGTTCCATCGTGTCGGCCAGCCGGTCGGGCTCTACCGGTTTCATCAGATAGTCGATCGCCTGCGCCTCGAATGCCTTGATCGCATGCTCGCTATAGGCGGTGACAAAGACGAAAAGTGGCGGGTCAATATCCATCACCCCCTGCACCACCGAAAAGCCGTCAAAGCCCGGCATCTGGATATCCAGAAAAACCAGGTCGGGCTTCAGGGTCTTGATCTTGCGGATCGCCTCCCGTCCGTTGAGACAGGTGGCTACGATTTCGACATCGTCAAAAGCCTCCAGCCGCAGCTGGAGGCCCTGCGTCGCCAGTTTCTCGTCATCGACGAGGATGGTGCGAATAGTCATGCGGTTAATGCTCCTTGAACACCGACGCCCGCTGTTACCGCCGGTGCTTCGATGGCTTTTGTTTCGCCCCCGCTGTTTTCGGTCTGATAGGGAAATTCTATCACAACCTCAAATCCTCCGCCGCTCCTTGTATAGCTGTCAAAGCGCTGTTCGTCGCCATAGGCCTGCAACAGCCGCTCGCGCGTGTTGGCCATGCCAACGCCTGTCGACAATTTGGGGTCGGGGATGCTCGCCTGCAACCCCGGACCTGTGTCCGACACGATGATGCGCACCCTGTCACCGACACGCCGCGCATTGACGGAAATATCGGCGCCATCCTCTTGCGGGGTGACTGCATATTTGATCGCGTTTTCCACCAATGGCTGCAGCAGCAGCGAAGGCACAAGTGCATCCATGACGCTGCCGTCAACATCGAATTCGGTGCGCAACCGCTCTTCGAACCGCATCTTTTCTATATCCAGATAGAGTTTGAGCGTTTCGATTTCTTTGGCCAGCGGAACTTTCGCAGCCGCTTCGTTGATCAGTGTAAACCGCAGGAAAGAGGAAAGCCGCGAGAGCATGGCATTGGCCTGCTCGGTCTGCTTGAGCAGCACGAGCGTGGAGATGCTGTTCAACGTGTTGAACAGGAAGTGCGGATTGAGCTGATAGCGCAGCATGGTGAGCTGCGCGCTGGTCGCCGCGGCCTCAAGCCGCAGCAGCTGGTCCGCCTGCTCTTCGGCGCGGACGAAATAGTTGATCGCATAATAGAGCGCCGACCAGGCGACGAGCAGCACGACGGTGATGTAAATCGCACCGACCATCAGCTGGGCGAAGGGCGTTTCGTCTGCCCCTTCACGAATGGTCTGCAACACCCAGACGTCGATATAGGCGTAAATCAAGGTCGCGAGGATCACCGACACGCCGGTGACGCCCCAGGTGAGCAGCGGTCGCCGGTCGATGACGTTGCGGAACACGACCGACAGGATCAGCGAAACCGAAAAGCCGGTGACCGCCGATATCAGGACAGGCACCAGCGCGCTGAACGGCTGGCCATTGGCGATGGTTGAAGCACTGCGCACCAGTGTCGCCCCGCCCCAGCCCGCGCTGTGCAGGTTCCAGAATGCCCGGTTCTTGTCTGAAAAGAAGGGCTGATCACCCAGTTCGAGTACGGCCATCCGGATTGTCTAGCGCGATTCTACCGTGCCATGAAGCCCCAAATCGCCTAAATTGCGGACAGTCGCGCTAGTCCGTCGCGGGATAATTCCGCCATAGCGGGCCCAGCGCGTCCTTTAGCGGATCGAGCCATTGCACATAGGGCTTCCATTGCCCGACACCATCGCGGTTGATCGGCCTGCGCACCTGTTCGCTGGAGGCTGTGCGCACCGCGCGCCGGTTCTGATGGAAGTTCAGACACGCCTCCTCAAAGGGAACGCCGAGATAGTCGAGCATCGCGCGCACCTCGGCTTCGGGGTTTTCGATCACCTGTTCGTGTATCACGCGGTGCACACGGCCCGGCAACATAGCGTCAAAATGCGCCATCAGCCGGACATAGTCGGCATAATAGCGCCCCATGTCCGACAGGCTGTAGCTGAAGGCCTGCCCCTTGGCGAAATGCTGGCGGAAGTTTGAGAAACAGCAATCCAGCGGATGCCGGCGCGCGTCGATGATCCGGGCATTGGGCAGAATGAGGTGGATGAGGCCGGTATAGATCCAGTTGTTCGGCAGCTTGTCGATATAGAATGGCTTGTCGCTCTTGCGCTGCACCCGGGTGCGCTGCAGAAATTCCGCGCCAAGTTCGGCAAGGCGTTCGTCGGGCATATCGCGCACCGCATCGACCCAGCCGCTGGGCACCGCCTGCCCCTCGCGCAAGGCAATCGCGGGCAGATCGGGCAGTTCCATCGTCCCTTCGATCATCGAATGGCTGGCGAGGATCTGTTCGAGCAGGGTCGAACCTGCACGCGGCATGCCGAGGATGAATATCGGATCGGGGCGCGGATCGCCCTGCCCGGCCCGCTTCGCGATGAATTCGGGCGTGAAAGTGGCGATGATCTTTTGAACATGGCCCGACACGATTGCAGGGTCATAATCAAGCTGGCCGTGCCTGATGGCATTGCCGCGATCAAAATGGGCGAAAGAGGCTTCCGCGTCGCGCCGGTCGTCAAACGCCTTGCCCAGTGCGAAATGCAGGTGCAGCCGGTCTTCGTCCGACAGGCGGGGGGTTTCGAGCGCAGCCTCCATCGCGGCGATATCCGCTTCGTCAAAACGGACAGTCTTGAGATTGGCCAGGCTCCACCAGACTTCGCCCAGCGTCGGCTCCACCGCCAGCGCGCGGCGGTAGGCGGCGATCCCTTCATCCTGCCTGCCGACCGTCTTGAGGACATGGCCAAGGCTCATCCACAATTTGGCATGATCGGGAAAGCGCTGCGTCAGCGCACCATATAGCGCCAGTGCCTCGTCATACTCGCCGATGCGGCCCAGCGCAGCCGCCATCAGGCTTTGCCCGCCCGCATCGTCGGCCTCGACCTGCAAAACGGTGTCGAGCAGTTCGACGGCTTCTTCGAAACGGTTCTGCCGATACAATATGCCAGCCAGGTTTGAACGGGCCGCCGTGAAACCGGGGGCGAGTTCGATCGCCCGGCGCAGCAACGCCTCGCTATCCTTGAAACGCCCCAGCCGGGCGGCAAGCTGCGCCATCAGCCGGATGGCCGCAACATCGAGCGGATCCTGCCGCAGCCGCGCGCGCAGCAGCGGTTCGGCATCGGCAAGCCGGTCCTCATTTATGGCAAGCGCTGCTTCGATAAGTTCGGGGCTGCGAACGCCGCGCGCTACATATCGGCTGGCAAGATCGGGAGCATTTTGCGTCATCGGCCCTGCGCTTATCGCATTGGCCCTGCATCGCCAAGCATGCTGTCGGAGATGTGCAGTCGCAACGCGTCCGAACCGGCATTGTCAAACAGGCTTTCTTCGGTGCCCGTCATCCACACCTGGCTGCCGGTGTCGTAAAGCCGTTCGAACAGGGCCGCCCGCCGACCGGGATCGAGGTGGGCGGCCACCTCGTCGAGCAGCAGGATGGGCGGCGCCCCCCGGCGTTCGGCGACCAGCGCAGCATGGGCAAGGATCAGCGAGAGCAGCAGCGCCTTTTGTTCGCCGGTCGAGCAACTCGCAGCGGGCTGGCCGTGGCCGTCGTGCCGGACAAGCAGGTCGTTGCGATGCGGCCCTGTCAGCGTGCGTCCCGCCGCGCGGTCGCGTCCACGCCCAGCCTTCCAGCCAGCCGCAAGCGTTTCGGCATCGGGCGTTTCGACCTGCTCCAGCGCCAATAGCGGGCGCGCGAAGGGCGATGGCGGCATGGCCGCGACGCGTTGCGAAAGCTGCGCCACGGTGCGCGACCGGCTTTCGACTATTGCCGCCGCATATTGTGCCATGCCGGCCTCTACCGCATCATACCATGCCGCATCACCCTGCCCTTCGGACAGCATCCGGTTGCGCTGGCGGAGTGCATTTTCATAGCGGCTGCTATTATGCGCATGGCCTGGCTCCAGCGCGAGCACCAGCCGATCGAGAAACCGCCGTCTGGCCCCTGCGCCATCCATGAACAGCCGGTCCATTGCCGGGGTCAGCCAAAGTATCGACAGCCATTCGGCAAGGTCGTTGATCGCGGCTGCAGCGCCGTTGATATGGACGATGCGTCGACCCGGATGATCGGCGGCAATGCCGGTGCCCAGTGCAGCCTCGCCAAGACGGGCCGCAACGGCAAAGCCGCCCGCGCCGCCCTGTCGCGCCATTTCATGCAGGTTGGCGCGGCGCAATCCCCGGCCAGGAACCAGCAGCGACACGGCCTCCAATATATTGGTTTTCCCGGCGCCATTCGCGCCATGCAGGATGATGAAGCGCCCCTGCGGTCGCACGCTCAAGGCCGCATGGTTGCGAAAATCGGTAAGATCGAGCCTGTCGAGCGCCATATGGCGGGCCCTATCGGAGATGCGCGCGCCGTCAACGGCGATTTGCCGGTCGTGCCGCAACGGCGACGGATTTTTCGCCAAACGCATCCCGAAACATTGGTGTATTTTCCTAATATTCAGCTTTGTAAAATTGGGTAGCGGGCGCTGAAATTTATATAACATACTGCTTTTATTCATTTTGATGAAATTGGCACGCCTCCTGCAATATCCCCGGCATCACCGGAATGATCCGGAACATGAATAAGGAAGGACTAACAAAATGACCATTTCGACCCGCAACCAGTTCGCTTCGGTTTTCGCCGCAATCGCCTGCGCATTCCTGACCATCGGCGTCA
>JADLBY010000129.1 GCA_020847445.1 Sphingomonadaceae bacterium
CAAATGCGGGCGGGCGATGCAAGCGGGTTAAGCAAAAAAGTCTGTGAAAAGCCAGTGCGGGGTTGCCCGGTGCGCAAAGACAATCCTATGGGTGGGGCATGTCGATCTACCCGTCCGCCGCCGTCGCGGTGATCTTTATCTCCGAACGAACGCTGGCGGACGATGCAGGCTATGCGCAGGCGGCCCATGCCATGGTGGAACTCGCCGGGACACAGCCGGGCTTTCTGGGCATCGATTCCGCGCGCGGCAGTGACCGCGTTGGCATCACCGTCAGCTATTGGGCCGACGAAGCCGCTGCCAGTGCCTGGCGCGACCATCCGGAGCATAAGGCGATCCGCAACGCCGGGCGCGAGCGCTGGTACAGCCGGTACGACCTGCACGTCGCCTCGGTAACCCGCAGCTATGACTGGAACAGGGATTAATGGGTAAGGGCAATGCGATTCCCGCCGACCGGGTAACGATCCTGTTCCTGGTGATGCTGGTGGCCGCCGCAGGCAATACCGCAATGCAATCGGCCCTGCCCGCGATCGCCAGCCAGCTCGACATCGCCGATGTCTGGGTCAGCCTGGCGTTCAGCTGGTCAGCGCTGCTCTGGGTCTTGACCGCGCCCAAATGGGCCCGGCAGTCGGACAAGCGCGGGCGCAAGGCGCTGATGACCGTCGGCGTGATCGGCTTTGCGGCATCGATGGGGCTGTGCGGGCTGGTGCTGTGGCTTGGGCTTGAAGGCTATATCGCCCCGGCCGCAACCTTCATCATATTTGCCATCTTCCGCAGCCTTTATGGGGGTTTCGGCTCAGCAGCCCCCCCGGCGGTGCAGGCCTATATCGCCGCACGCACCGAGCGTGAGGAGCGCGCAAAGGCGCTCTCGCTGCTTGCCTCCTCCTTTGGCCTTGGCACCGTCATCGGCCCTGCCCTTGCCCATTTTCTGGTGTTCGAGCCCTTTGGCCTGGCCGGGCCGCTGGTGGTGTTTGCCAGCTTCGGGCTGCTCGTGCTGGCTGCACTCAAACTGCGCCTGCCCAATGATACGCCGCGCTTTGCCGCGCGCGGCGTCGTCACCTCCTATCCCTCGGCGGCTTCGGTCAACCAGCCCGAGGTCGAAGAAGGCATCGAAGTGGACAATGCCCTACCCCGCGAAGAGGTGCGACTGCGGTGGCGGGATGAACGTTTTGCCAGCTGGCTGGTCGCAGGGCTGATCGGCGGCCATGCCCAGGCGATCATGCTGGGCGTGGTCGGCTTTCTGATCCGCGACCGGCTGGGGCTGCACGATCTGCCCAAGGAAACGGTAGAAGCCACCGGTTCGGTGATGTTTGTGGGGGCAATGGCGACGCTGCTTGCGCAATGGGGCCTGATCCCGATCCTGCAACTCAGTTCGCGCGCGTCGGTGCTGTGGGGATCGTTCCTCGCCCTTCTGGGCATCGCGCTGGTGGCGGTGAGCTTCCATTTCTACGGAATCACACTGGGCTTTGCCCTTGCGTCGCTGGGGTTCGGACTGTTCCGTCCGGGCTTCACGACGGGCGCGTCACTCGCCGTCCGCCGCTTTGAACAAGGCGATGTGGCGGGCAAGATCGCCTCGCTCAACGGTTCGGCCTATATCTTTACACCCGCAATCGGCGTGGCGCTGTTCAACTGGTGGGAACCGGCAACCTTCATCCTGATCGGTGCCGCCTTGCTGTGCCTGATCCTGTGGGGGCGAAAGGCGCTGGCCGATGCACCCAGGCCACCGGCAGCCTGATCAGGCTTCGCTGCCTGCGTTATGCTTGTAGATGAAGCCGTAAAGCGGATAGCTCGACGTGCCGAGGCCCTTGACCGGGGCATACCAGACGCGCACTTCGCTCCAGTCGCCCGCTGCTGATACGTCGAGCACACGCGCGCCACGTTCGATCTGGCCGCGGCGGCCGTTGATCACGGACCAGTTGGCATGATCGATCAGCACTTCGCGATCGGAAACGATCTTGCTGACCATGCCGACATGGCCGATCGGCATCGAACGGGTCGGCTTGAAGGCCATGACCGCGCCGACTTTCGGTTCGGTTCCGCGTTCATATTTGCCCGCAGCCTGGCCCCACCAGGTGCCGGCATTGCCGAAAATCTCGATACCCGAAACATTGCGTGCATAGGGCGCACATTGCAGCGCCATCGCCTGAGCGGGAATGAGAAGGGCAAGCGCGCCGAGAGCGGCGACAAAATTCTTGCGGAACATGAAAATAGCGACCCCGAACCTTTATCTTGTGTCGGCCTGATGGCCGGGGCGGGGATTTACCACAATATCCAGTCGGTGACCTGTCGGCTTAACAGGATGAACCGTTGTTCATTTTCGGTTTGTCGACCGCACGCCTCAACTCGACCGATAGACATCCCACGCGCCGCCCGGCGGCAGGGTGCGGAACGCATTCAGCGCCGAATCGCCCTGCACCAGCGCGTGCAGCCGCGCCTCGGGTTCGTCACGGGCTTCGTCGGTTAGCTGGAATGTTCCGAAATGGATGCCCAGCGTCGGCGGACAACCCAGCAGCCTGTGCGCCGCCACCGCCTCGTCCGGGTCCATATGCGCATCGGCCATGAACCAGCGCGGGGCATAGGCACCAATCGGCAACAGCGCGGCATCGAAATGGCCATGTTTGGCGGCGGTCGCCGAAAATGGCATGCCTTCCGCAAAGCCGGTATCTCCGGCAAAATAGATTTTCCGCGTGCCGACCTGCACGGTAAAGCCTGCCCACAAGGCCGCATTGGTATCCGACCGGGTGCGCGCCGACCAATGGGCAACCGCTTCCGCCTCTACCGTAACATCGTTTTCGCCGTGCCAGCGATGGTCCCAGTCCAGCTCAACGATGCGGTGGCGGGCTATTGTTCTGGGCATGCAGGCCGCATTGCCCAAGGGTGTGACGAAAATCGGATGATGCGCCATTTCCAGCGCAGCAAGCGTATCATGGTCGAGATGGTCATAATGGTTGTGGCTGACCAGCACGATGTCGATTGGCGGCAAATCGTCGAGCGCGACGCCGGGTGCATGGACACGCTTGGGCCCCACAAAGCGCAGCGGACTGGCGCGGTCCGACCATAGCGGATCGGTCAGCAGATTGACCCCGTCGGTTTGCACCAGCACCGTGGCATGGCCCACAAAGGTCAATCGCAGGGCATCGCCAGTGACGCGCGCATCAGGTTTGGCCTGTTCGGTTTCCACCCATGCTGGCCAGCGTTGCCGCTGACCGGACAATTGCCAGCGCAACAGTTCGCGCAACGATTTTCCGCCCCGCCGCCCCCAGCGATTGTGGAAGCGCGCGCCATCGAAATGGGCGCTTACGGGGCCCGAATAATAGCGGTTGGCGATTGTCTCAGCCCGCCTTTGCCTTGAGGGTTTCTGCCACCTTCACGCCCTGCCCCTCCAGCGCCGCGACGATCTTTTTCGGCCCTTCCAGATCGCCCCAGAACATCGGGCCGCCACGATAGACCGGCCAGCCATAGCCATAGACCCAGACTACATCGATGTCGGAGGCGCGCTGTGCCTTGCCTTCCTCCAGGATCAGATAGCCTTCATTGACCATCGGATAGAGGCAGCGTTCGATGATTTCCAGATCGCTGATTTCACGCTTCTGGATGTTCGAACGGCTGCGAAAATCCTCGATGATGGCCAGCGCCTCGGGGCTGGGCGTGCGATTGCGCTTTTCGTCATAATCGTAAAAGCCTTTGCCATTCTTTTGCCCGAAGCGACCGGCCAGGCACATCGCCTCGCGGACATTGGTCGGCTCCTTGCTCGTGTCGCGGTGCCAGCCGATATCCATTCCGGCAAGATCGGCCATCTGGAACGGCCCCATCGGAAAACCGAACCCGGTGAAGACATTGTCGATCTGTTCGGGTGACGCCCCCTCCATCAACAGCGCATTGGCCGGTTGCTGGCGCTTCGAAAGCATGCGGTTGCCGATACAGCCGTCGCAGACGCCCGCGACCACCGCGATCTTGCCGATTTTCGTGCCAATGGCCATCGCGGTCGCCAGCACATCGTCGGCGGTCTTGTCGCCGCGCACAACCTCCAGCAGCTTCATCACATTGGCGGGCGAGAAAAAGTGCATGCCCAGCACATCCTGCG
>JADLBY010000130.1 GCA_020847445.1 Sphingomonadaceae bacterium
ACGGGGCCCGAATAATAGCGGTTGGCGATTGTCTCAGCCCGCCTTTGCCTTGAGGGTTTCGGCCACTTTCACGCCCTGCCCCTCCAGCGCCGCGACGATCTTTTTCGGCCCTTCCAGATCGCCCCAGAACATCGGGCCGCCGCGATAGACCGGCCAGCCATAGCCATAGACCCAGACCACATCGATGTCGGAGGCGCGCTGTGCCTTGCCTTCCTCCAGGATCAGATAGCCTTCATTGACCATCGGATAGAGGCAGCGTTCGATGATTTCCTGATCGCTGATTTCACGCTTCTGGATATTCGAACGGCTGCGAAAATCCTCGATGATGGCCAGCGCCTCGGGGCTGGGCGTGCGATTGCGCTTTTCGTCATAATCGTAAAAGCCTTTGCCGTTCTTTTGCCCGAAACGACCGGCCAGGCACATCGCCTCGCGGACATTGGTCGGCTCCTTGCTGGTGTCGCGGTGCCAGCCGATATCCATTCCGGCAAGATCGGCCATCTGGAACGGCCCCATCGGAAAGCCGAACCCGGTGAAGACATTGTCGATCTGTTCGGGTGATGCCCCCTCCATCAACAGCGCATTGGCCGGTTGCTGGCGCTTCGAAAGCATGCGGTTGCCGATAAAGCCGTCGCAGACGCCCGCGACCACCGCGATCTTGCCGATTTTCTTGCCAATGGCCATCGCGGTCGCCAGCACATCGTCGGCGGTCTTGTCGCCGCGCACAACCTCCAGCAGCTTCATCACATTGGCGGGCGAGAAAAAGTGCATGCCCAGCACATCCTGCGGCCGCGCCGTCGCTGCAGCGATCTCGTTCACGTCAAGATAGCTGGTGTTCGAGGCGAGGATCGCGCCGGGTTTGCAGATGGCGTCAAGCTTTCCGAACACGTCCTTCTTGACGTCCATGCTCTCATAGACCGCCTCGATAACCAGATCGCAATCGGCCAGATCGTCAAGGCTGAGCGAGGGCGTGAGCAGAGCCATCATCTTTTCGACCTGTTCCGCAGAGAAGCGGCCCTTGGCGGCGGAGGCTTCATAATTTTTGCGGATCACGCCGACGCCGCGGTCGAGATTTTCCTGCGCCATTTCGACGATAGTGACGGGGATGCCCTTTTGCAGGAAGTTCATCGTGATCCCGCCGCCCATCGTGCCCGCACCGATCACGCCGACCTTGCTGACTTCGCGCAGACGGATATCCTTGGGCAGGCCATCGATCTTCGCGGCCTGACGTTCGGCAAAGAACATGTGCCGCTGCGCCGCCGACTGGCTGCCCGACATCAGCTTCATGAATTCGGCGCGTTCGACCTTCAGACCATCCTCGATATCCGGATTTTCGGCCGCAGCGGCGACGCAGCGCAGATTGGCATAAGGCGCGTCAAAGCCCTTCCACCGCCGCGCATTTTCCGCCTCCAGCCGGGCGATGATCGAAATGCCGCCCTTGACCGGCAGGTCGCGTGTATGGCGCGGGCCTTTGCCAACGCATTCGCGGGCGAAGGCCACCGCATCGGCGGCAAGGCTGTCTTCACCGGCAAGCTTGTCGATCAGCCCGGTTTCGAGCGCCTTTTGCGCAGAGATCGGTTCCCCCAACGCAGTCATCACCGCTGCCTGTTCGATGCCGACAAGCCGCGGCAGGCGCTGTGTGCCGCCCGCACCGGGCAGCAGACCCAGCTTGACTTCGGGCACGCCCAGCTTTGCCGAAGGGACGGCGATGCGATAGTGACAGACCAGCGTGGTTTCGAGGCCGCCGCCAAGCGCAGTGCCGTGGATCGCGGCAATCACCGGCTTGGTCGCCATCTCGATCTTGTTGAGCACCGCATTGAAATCCGGCCCTTGCGGCGGCTTCCCAAATTCGGTGATGTCGGCGCCGGCGATAAAGGTCTGCCCCTCGCAGCGGATGACGATCGCCTTGACGCCATCATCCTTCAGCCCCTGTTCGATGTCGTCCGATATACCCTGCCGCACATGCCAGCTGAGCGCGTTGACCGGCGGATTGTTGACCGAAAGGACAAGGATTTCACCGTCCTGCGAGGTGGTTACCGATTGCATTTTACTTCCTTTCTAAATCCTCCCCATCGACTGGCGATGGGGAGGGGGACCGTTTGGCGCGAAGCGACAAATGGTGGAGGGGCCAGCAACGGTGCAATTCCCTCCGTCATCGCGTCGCGATACCACCTCCCCATCGCAAGTCGATGGGGAGGATATCTCTAAGCCGCCAGGGCTGCATACATCATCGTGCGGATTTCACGGCGGATCGGGTAGGTCGACGAGGGCGCGAGCTGTGTCATGAAGACCATGATCAGATCCTCGACCGGATCGACCAGAAAGGCCGTCGAATACATGCCGCCCCAGTAAAATTCGCCCCTGGATCCCGCGAGCATCGTGGCCGCCGGATCGATATTGCAGGCAAAGCCCAGGCCGAAACCGATACCGGCATTTTCCGCTTCGCTGAACAGCGATTTCGAATGCCGGGTCAGGTCGCCGCCGCCGGGCAGATGGTTAGCGGTCATCAGTTCGAGAGTCTTCGGGCTGACGATCTGCACGCCGTCCAATGCGCCGCCGTTCAGCAGCATCCGGCAGAAGCGGTGATAATCGGCGAGGGTCGAGGCAAGGCCGCCACCGCCCGATTCGAATTTCCATCCCTGTGCCCACAGGCTTTCGGCCCCGGCCTTGTCGGTCTGCACCATCTTGTCCTTGGGATGAAAGGCGTAACAGGGCGGAATGCGGTGCGCCTGATCGGCGGCCACCCGGAACCCGGTGTCGTTCATGCCAAGCGGTTCGAAAATATGCTCGCGGAAATAATCGCCGAGCGACTGGCCCGAAATACGTTCGACCAATATGCCCAGAACATCGGTCGAAACCGAATAATTCCAGCATGTTCCTGGATCGAATTCGAGCGGAATCTGCGACAGGTGGTTGATGAAACTCTGGCTGTCATTCTTCATCCAGTGCTCAAGCTCGGTCTGCCGATAGGCGGCGTCGACCGGCGTGCGCTCCTGAAAGCTGTAGGTGAAGCCGGTGGTGTGGCGCAGCACATCGATGATGTTGAGCCGCGTCGTCGGCGGGCGCGTGGCAAAGGGCACATTGCCGCCGCCATTCACGAACACGCCCAGATCGGCAAATTCGGGGATATAATTCGCCACCGGTTCGCTCAGCGCGACCTTGCCCTGCTCGACCAGCTGCATGAAGGCGATCGAGGTGATCGGCTTGGTCATGCTGGCGATACGGAAAATGGCATTCTCGCTGACGCCCGACGCCCAAATATGCGCCACTTCGTCGCCGCGCCCGATCAGCAGCGCGCCAAAGGGCAATTTCCCGCTGTCGAGATATTTGGCCTGGATATGCGCGCCGATCCGGGCGAGCCGGTCGGGCAGGAAGCCGAGTTCAAGTGCTGTGCTGTTGTCGCTCATGTCAATGCGCCGTCTGTCCCAAAAGTTGTCGTGTTACGGGGTGCGAGCTGGTCAGGCCACCATCGACCGCGATCGCCTGCCCGTTGACATAGCTCGCCTGATCGGAGGCAAGGAACAGCGCAACATTTGCCAGCTCCTCCGGCTGCGCCGCGCGTTTCAGCGGGTTGAGCTGCCCCACCTTGTGCATCACATCCTTTGACCGGGCATAGTCGAAGGTCGGTTTGGTCATTCCGGTTTCGGTAAGGCCGGGGCAGATCGCGTTGACGCGCACACCCGAGGTCGTCAGTTGTTGCGCCGCCGTCTTGGCCAGATTGATGACACCCGCCTTCGACGCCGAATAGGTCAGCGGTCCTGCCCCCGAATTGAGCCCCGCCACGCTTGCGGTCAGCACGATGGCACCGCCACGGCCCTGATCGACCATCGCCTTGCCCGCATGTTTGACCATCAGTGCGGGGCCGATGAGGTTGACCCGCAGGGTTTCAGCCATCGTCGCGGGATCGACGTCGAAAATCCCGCCCATGTCGCCGATAATCCCGGCATTGGCAAAGGCCACATCGAGCCCGCCATAGCTGGCCGTTGCGGTTTTAACGAGCTTTGCGACATCGGCCTCGACACCGGCATCGATCTGCAACGCGGTGACGGTGCCGCCCGCCGCCTCGACCTGCTTTGCGGTTTCAAAGACGGCCTCGCTCTTGTCGCCGATGACCAGCCTGGCCCCCTCGGCTGCAAAGCGCAGCGCCGAGGCCCGGCCAATGCCCGAACCCGCGCCGGTGATAATCGCGACCTTGCCTTCCAGTGCGCCCATGCTCATCCTCCGCTTGATGTGTTGCCGCCGTCGATGACGATGGTCTGTCCGGTTGTAAATCCACCCGCCTTGCTCGCAAGGAAAACCGCTGCACCCGCAATCTCGTGCGGTTCGCCGATGCGGCGCAGCGAGGAGCGGCGGGTGGAAATTTCGAGCTTGTCGGGATTTTCCCACAGCGCGCGGGCAAAATCGGTCTTTATCAGCCCGGGGGCGATGCAGTTTACCCGTACCCCGCCCGGCCCGAATTCGTCGGCCAGATTGCGCGCGAGTTGCATGTCTGCCGCCTTTGAAATCGCATAGGCACCGATCACCGTTGATCCCTTGATCCCGGCAATCGACGAGATGATCGTCACCGACCCCTCGCCACGCTCCAGCATTTCGGGCACGACCATATGGATCAGCCAGTGGTTCGACAGAATATTGTTGTCCAGGATCTTGCGGAACTGGTCGTCGCTGATCCCGACCGCGGCGCCGTAATAGGGGTTGGACGCGGCATTGCAGACCAAAGCGGTGATCCTGCCAAATGCCTTGCGGCTTTCATCGACCAGCTGCTGTAGGCTGTCCTTCGACGAAATATTCGCGGCAACCGCAATCGCTGTGCCTGCGCCATATTTGGCATTGATCGCGGCCGCAACCTCTTCGCAGGCGTCGAGCTTGCGGCTCGAAATCACCACCTTCGCGCCATGCTCTGCCATTTCCTCGGCAATCGCCCTGCCGATCCCGCGCGACGATCCGGTGATCAGGGCGACCTGCCCACTCATGTCGAAAAGAGACATATTTCCTCCTTCTCATCCAACCCATGGACTGGCGACGGGAGAATGTTCGTTAAGCCGCCCCGGCTTTCACCGCAAATTCCCATGCCTTGTCGGCAAGCGGGGTCACGCGGTCGGACATCGCCTTGGCGTGCGCCGAACTGGCGGTGCCGTCGATCACGCGCTTCTTGATACCCTGCATGATCCCGGCGAGGCGGAAGAAGTTATAGGCGAAATACCAGTTGAGGTCGGGGATGCTGTCGCGCGCCGTGGCGGTGCAATAGCGTTCGACCACTTCGTCGAGTTCCGGAATGCCCAGTGCCTTGCGGTCGAGATCCATCACCCCCGATCGCCCGCCATTTTCGGTAACCCATGCCATCGCGACATAGGAAAAATCGGCCAGCGGATCGCCCAGCGTCGACAGCTCCCAGTCGAGCACCGCGAGGCATTTGGTGCTGTCGCGATCGAAAATGGCGTTGTCGATTCGGAAATCGCCATGGACCACGCTGGTGCGTGTCTGTTCGGGCAAGGTCGCGGGCAACCATTCGATCAGCCGTTCCATGCCGGGCATGGTTTCGGTTTCGGACAGGCGATACTGCTTGGTCCAGCGATCGACCTGGCGGCCGAAATAATTGCCGGGCTTGCCATATTCCGAAAGCCCTGCGGCCTCGATATCGGTGTTGTGCAGCTTCGCCAGAACATCGAACATCTCGAAATAGACCGCGCGCCGTTCTTCAGGCGAGCTGCCGGGCATGGCACCGTTCCAGATGGTGCGGCCATCGACCATACCCATCACATAGAACCAGCTGCCGAGCACGCTGTCGTCGGTGCACAGGCCGAACTGGCGCGCGACCGGAAAGCCCGTCTTGTACATGCCAGCCTGCACCCGATATTCGCGGTCAACCGCGTGTGCAGAGGGGAGCAGCGGACCGAACGGCTTGCGCCGCAGCACATAATTGCCCGATTCTGCGGCGATCTTGTAGGTAGGGTTCGATTGTCCGCCCTTGAACTTGGTCAGGTGCAGCGGCCCCTTGAAGCCCTCCACATTGGCCTGCATCCATGCGGTGAGGCGGCCTTCGTCGAGCCGGTCGGCGCCCTCGGGCTCGACCGTGCCGACAAAGGCTTCCTCGGCATTCATCGCCATGTCGTCGCTCATTGATCGAATACGATAACGCTACGTGCGCTGTCGCCCTTCTTCATCTTTTCAAAGCCCTCGTTGATCTGTTCGAGCGGAATGCGCTCAGCGATGATGCTGTCGAGATCGAGCAACCCGCGCATGTAGAAATCGACAAGGCGCGGCATATCGACGGGGAAGCGGTTCCCCCCCATGATGGCGCCCTGCAACTTTTTGCCCGAAAGCAGGTCCATCGCCGACAGGCCGACCGAATGCGTCAGCGGCATCATGCCCAATATGGTCGCCGTGCCACCGCGACGCAGCGACTTGACCGCCAGTTCGCCCGACGCCGGACGCCCGACCGCCTCGACCGCATGGTCGACGCCGCCCTTGGTCAATTCGATGATCTGTTCCGCAGCATCTTCGGCCAGCGCATCGACCACATCGGTCGCGCCCAGCTTTTTCGCCAGCTCGCGCTTTTCGGGGATCGGGTCGGCGGCAATGATCCGCCCTGCACCCGCAATCTTCGCCGCGTTGATCGTGGCCAGCCCGACCCCGCCACAGCCGACCACGGCCACCGTCTCGCCCGGCGTGACCTTGCAGGCGTTGAAGATCGTGCCCGCGCCGGTCGTTACCGCGCAACCGATCACCGCCGCGCGGTCGAGCGGCATTTCGGGATCGATGCGGGTGCAGGCATGTTCGTGGATCAGCATCTGTTCGGCAAAGGCCGACAGGTTGAGCATCTGGTTGACCGGCGTGCCATCAGGGCGCGAAAGCCGGGCCGGCTGATCGGGACTGCGACGGGTTTCCGCCCCAAGGCAAAGCGACATGCGCCCGGTGACGCAAAATTCGCAATGCCCGCAAAAGGCCGACAGACAGGTGATGACCGCATCGCCCGGCTGCACCGTGCGCACTTCCGAACCCACGGCTTCGACAATCCCCGCCGCCTCATGGCCGGGAACAGCAGGCAGCGCGTGCGGATAGCTGCCCTCGATGAAATGCAGATCCGAATGGCACAGCCCGCAGGCGGCGTTGCGGATCAGCACCTCGTGCGGCCCCGGCTTCGCAATTTGCAGCGTTTCTATCCCGAGCGGCTGGCCCGGTTCGGTGAGGACGGCCGCCTTCATCAGCGCGTCACCGCCAGATTGCCGCTCGACATCTCGACACCACCACGGACGCCGCCATATTTGCCCAGCTCCATACGGGCAATCGCCCGGTTGTGAACCTCGTCGGGACCATCGGCAAGCCGCAATGTCCGCTGATGCGCCCAGGCCGAGGCCAGGCCGAAATCTTCGGACACGCCGCCGCCGCCATGCGCCTGGATGGCATCGTCGATAATCTTCAGCGCCATGCTCGGCGCCTGCACCTTGATCATCGCGATCTCGTTTGCGGCCGCCTTGTTGCCGACCGTGTCCATCATCTGCGCCGCCTTCAGGCATAGCAGACGCGTCATTTCAAGGTCGATGCGCGCGCGGGCGATGCGCTCGTGCCAGACGCTATGCTCGGCAATAGTCTTGCCGAATGCGACGCGGCTGGTGAGGCGGCGGCACATTTTCTCCAGCGCTTCCTCGGCCGTGCCGATGGTGCGCATGCAGTGGTGGATGCGGCCCGGCCCGAGGCGCCCCTGCGCAATCTCGAAACCCCGACCTTCGCCGAGAATGACATTTTCCACGGGAACGCGGACATCGGTCAGCTGGACTTCCATATGGCCGTGCGGGGCATCGTCATAGCCGAAGACCGGCAGGTGGCGCAGAATCTTCACGCCCGGCGCATCCATGGGAACGATGATCTGCGACTGTTGCTGGTGCTTCTGCGCGCCGGTGTCGGTCTTGCCCATCACGATCGCAACCTTGCAACGCGGATCGCCCAAACCCGACGACCACCATTTGGTGCCGTTGATCACATATTCATCACCATCGCGAACCATGCGCGTTTCGATGTTGGTCGCATCCGAAGAGGCGACCGCCGGTTCGGTCATCAGAAAGGCCGAACGGATTTCGCCATTCATCAGCGGGATCAGCCACTGCCGCTTCTGATCGGCCGTGCCATAGCGGTTGAACACTTCCATGTTGCCGGTGTCGGGGGCCGAGCAGTTGAACACTTCCGAGGCAAAGCCGACTCGGCCCATTTCTTCGGCGCACAGCGCATATTCGACATTGGTCAGTTGCGGCCCGTCAAACTCGACGGTGGTATCAAGATGGGGATTGGCCCCCTGCGGCGGCATGAACAGGTTCCAGATTCCGGCTGCCTTGGCGCGGGCCTTTTCCTCCTCGACGACCTGCAGCACCTTCCAGCGATCGCCGGTGGCGTCTTCTTTCTTATAGTCGGCTACCCGCGGACGCAGATAGGTGTCGATATGGTTCCTTACGCGGTCGCGCCAATAGGTTTCGCGTTCGTTGAGTGTGAAGTCCATGCGAGTCGTCCTCTATTTAATCGTCCGGTTAACCTGATTTCCTTGGGCCTATCCGGCCCCCGCTTCAACTGTTTTTTCGCCCTCGGCGAGCCGTCGCACACGCGCTTCATGATCGGCCCGGGTGATCGGGAATTTGCGTATCCGCCACAAGGTACCCAGCCCCAGAAGCACGATCGTGCTGATATAGGCGATCACAAGGCTGTCGATGACAGACCCGGGAACATTGGCCGGATCGGCTTTCTCAGGAAGCCCGGCCATCGAGATGATGAAACCGCCGATCAGGATACCCGCGCCGGTCGCGCATTTCTGGACGAACAGATTGCCGGCATAGAGCAGCCCTTCCGACCGCCGCCCGGTTCGCTCCTCGGTTACCTCGACCACATCTGCAATCATCGAGGCGACCGAAATCTGGATGATCACCCCTGAACAATTGGCGATGAAGAAGAATGCAAACACCATCGCTGTCGAGAGATTGCTGCCGGTCTGTGGCCAGAACCCGCCCAGAAACAGCAGGAACGGGGTAATCCAGAACCCCGCATTGATGAAAATGAAGCGGAATGCCGAATCCTTCTTGCCCCATTTCCTGTTGAAATAGGCGACCAGGAAAAAGGCGATGATGACGCTGCCGAACAGCAGCCAGGGATAGGCCTGAAACCAGCGTTCGGGGAAGCGCCAGACAAAGATGTACAGATAGTTGGACAGGACATAGGTCACCTGCGTGCTGACCGCAGCGAAGGCGACTGCGGAAATCAGCACCAGATAGGTCGGGTGCGAAACCGAATGCCAGATTTCGCGCATCGCCTGCAGCACCGTGGTGCGGTCGGGCTGTGCGGCGGGCAGGTGGGCAAGCCGCTTATGCTGACCGATTGCCGACAGCAGCACCGTGAACGCCATCAGGCAGGCACCGGTGATGCCGTACATCCAATAGCCTTCGGCCAGAAGCTGCCCGACCTCGCCTTTCTTGTCCGAAACCAGAAAAACGCCATAGGCCAGAAACAGCATCAGCAAGCCACCCGCCCATGCGAACAGATAGCGCAGCCGCATCAGGCTGGTCCGTTCGTCATAATCCTGCGTCAGTTCGGGCAGGATCGCGACCGATGGAACCTCGCAGGCGGACACCAGCGTCCGTACGAGCACGGCGGTAACGACCAGATAGCCGAAGGCCTGCCACCCTTCCAGCCCCGGCGGATGCCACAGCAGCATCCATGAGGCGGCCAGCGGAACTGCGGCAAGATAGAGCCAGGGCAGTCGCCGCCCCCAGCGCGAATAGGTCCGATCGCTCATATGCCCGATGATCGGGTCGGCAAAGGCGTCGACGACCATGGCAATCGCCAGTGCCGCGCCGACCAGCCGGGCATCCATCCCGATCACCTGATTGTAGAACAGCAGCAGGAATGTCGAAAAGCCGTTCTCCTTCACGCC
Source organism: Sphingomonadaceae bacterium (assembly GCA_020847445.1). Classification (GTDB taxonomy): domain Bacteria; phylum Pseudomonadota; class Alphaproteobacteria; order Sphingomonadales; family Sphingomonadaceae; genus Sphingorhabdus_B. Next base: position 9,911 of record JADLBY010000130.1, read on the forward strand.
ATAGGCGATGCTGCCAAAGCCATGAAAGAATTTGATCCGCGTAGGGACGCGCCCGTCCGAGGTGATGGTCATTCCTGGACAGCGCCGACGAAGTTCTGAATCGAATCGAACATCGCAGGGGCGGTTTCATCCCAACTGTGTCGCGGGCCGATGGTGATGCCACCATCGACCACCATGTGGGTGCCGGTAATGAAGCGCGCCTCGTCGCTGGCGAGATAGGCCACCATCGAGGCGATATCCTCCGGATTGCCCCCGCCCTTGACCGGCTGCGCAGCATTGGCGACTTCATAGATCAGCGCATTGGCCGCATCCCGTTGTTCGTCGGGCACCTCAAGCGCGGCGGCGAAAATATTGGTCTTGATGAAACCGGGGCAGATGGCGTTGACGCGGATGTCAAATTTGGCGAGTTCGGCAGCGGCCATTTTGGAAAGATGGAGCACCCCCACTTTGGCGACCGCATAGGCCGAGGGCGAATATCCGGCGCCAAGCGCCGCGATGCTGGCGGTGTTCACGATCGATGCGCCCTTGCGTCCCTTCATATGCGGCACGGCATAGCGGATTCCCATCGCGACCGAGCGCAACAGCAGGTCCATTGTCCAGTCCCAGCCTTCGGGCTCTATCTCGTCGATGGTCGCGCGATCGCCGGAGGCACCGGCATTGTTGAAGACGATATCGATCCCGCCTGTCTTTTCCGCGGCAAAGTCCATCAGCGCCTTGATGTCACCGACATTGCAGACATCGGTGCGCTTGAACAAAATCTTTCCGTTGGAGGTCGCCGCAAGTTCGCTGCCGCCTGCTTCGTCAATATCGGCTGCGATAACGGTCGCGCCTTCGCCTGCCAGTCGCAGGCAGGTGGCTTTGCCGATCCCCGATGCTGCCCCGGTGACGACCGCAGTCTTTCCAGCGAATCTCATCTCTCTCTCCTCTTCGCGACTCTCTCAACGCCATCCTGTCGGCATTAAAAGGCGCGGTCAACGGGCGCAAAAATGCCGTTACGGAAAGCAAGCGTCACAAGTTGACGCTTGCGTAAAGCACAATAAGAGACATAGTGATTCGGCACTTTTTAGGAGAATCCCGATGAGCGAGCTGGAGACATTCCGGACGGAAATCAGGGCGTGGATCGAGGCAAATTGCCCGCCCGAAATGAAAACCCCGATCAAGAGCGACGATGACACCTGCTGGGGCGGGCGCAACTTCGTTTTCCAGAGCGAGGCGCAAAAGCTCTGGATGGAACGCTGCGCCGAAAAGGGGCTGACCGTTCCCGATTGGCCCAAGGACTATGGCGGCGCTGGCCTGTCACCTGCCGAGACCAAGATTTTCCGTCAGGAAATGGCGCGCGCAGGCGCCCGCAGCCCGCTCAACAGCTTCGGCATCTGGATGCTCGGCCCCGCGCTCCTCAAATTCGGCAGCGAGGAACAGAAGCGCTATTATCTTCCGCAGATCGCGCGCGGTGAAATCCGCTGGTGCCAGGGCTATTCGGAGCCGGGGTCGGGTTCCGACCTTGTGTCCCTCCAGACCTTTGGCGAGGACAAGGGCGACCATTGGGTGGTCAACGGCCAGAAAATCTGGACAAGCTATGCCGACAAGGCCGACTGGATCTTCTGCCTTGTGCGCACCGACAAGGCGAACAAATATCAGGGGATCAGCTTCCTGCTGTTCGACATGGAAACGCCGGGCGTTACCACCAAGCCGATCAAGCTGATTTCGGGCAATTCGCCCTTCTGCGAAACTTTCTTCGACAATGTCGTGGTGCCCAAGCACCAGATAGTCGGCGAACTCAACCGCGGCTGGGATGTCGCCAAATATCTGCTCGGCCACGAACGCGAGATGATTTCCGGCATGGGCGGCGATGGCGGCACCGCGTCACTGGGCGGCGGTTTCAAGGATGCATTGGCTGACGAACCCGTGCTGCGCGCGCAGCTTGCGCTGTTCGACGTCGAAAGCCTTGCCTTCCGCGCGCATAGCGAGCGCTTCATGGACGAATGGAAGACCGGCAAGGCACACCCGGCCTATTCGAACCTGATGAAATATATCGGCACCGAGCTGAACAAGAAGCGCCACGAACTGGTGATGGCCGCAGGCGGCACCGATTATCTCGAATGGGAGAGCGAAGCGTCAAACGGCGGCAAGCGCGCCCGCGACTGGCTGCGCACCAAGGCCAATTCGATCGAAGGCGGCACGAGCGAAGTCATGCTCAACGTCGTCGCCAAAAGGATATTGGATATCCCGGGTGCGTAGTCCCGAATGTCCTTAGGTTTCGTCACCCCCGCGAAGGCGGGGGGCCGACGCCTGAAGATTAAACATACATGGCGGGAGATAGGTTCCCGCCTTCGCGGGAATGACGAAGATTTAGAGTTGAGAGGTTTGTGGCAATGGCAATGACCTATAATGACGACCAGTCGATGCTGCGCGACAGCGCGCGCGACTTCATGAAAAGCGAGGCCCCCGTCGCGCATCTGCGCAAATATCGGGACATGGACTGCAAGGACGGTTTTGCACACGACCTGTGGAAACAGTTTGCCGAAATGGGCTTTACCGGCATCCTTATCCCCGAGGACGATGGCGGGCTGGGCATGGGCCATGTCGAGGCAGGGATTGTACTCGAGGAAATCGGGCGCAACCTGACGCCATCCCCCTTTCTGTCGACTTCGGTGGTCGCGGTGGAGGCGCTGAAGGCGGCGGACAAGGCGATGCGCGACCGCTGGTTCCCCGGCATCCTTGCGGGCGAAACGGTGATCGGGGTCGCGCTGGAAGAGGGCCGGAAGCACCATCCCGAAAAGATTGCCTTGAAGGCGACGCGCAGCGGCAACGGTTTCAGGCTGGACGGTGCCAAGCAGTTCGTCGTGCAGGGGGGCTCCGCCGACATGCTGATCGTCGCCGCCCGCACTGCGGGTTCTGCGGGGGACACCGACGGCCTGACGCTGTTCGCAGTCGAAAAGGATGCCGCCGGCCTTTCGATCGAAGCCGCGCGCACCGTCGATTCGGCGATGGCGGCGCGCCTCGACCTGAACGGCGTCGAAGTGACCGCCGATGCGGTGATCGGCGATGTTGATGGCGGCTGGGCGGTGCTGGCAAAGATGCTCAACGCCGGACGCACCGGGTCGGCCGCCGAAATGGTCGGCGTCGGCACCGGCGCGATGGACCTGACCTTCGACTATCTCAAACAGCGCAAGCAGTTTGGCCGCGTCATCGGCGAGTTTCAGGCGCTGCAGCACCGCGCCGCGCACCTTTATGGCGAAATGGAAATGGCGCGTTCCGCCGTGCTCAAGGCGCAGAATTTCCTCGACGAAGGTGATCCGCGCGCCGAACTTTACGCCTCGGTCGCCAAGGCCAAGGCGGGGCTTGCCTGCAACCTGTCGGTGCGCGAAGGCGTGCAGATGCACGGCGGCATCGGCATGACCGACGAATTTGACATCGGCCTCTATATGAAACGCGACCGCGCGCTCGCCGAATATATGGGTGACATACATTTCCACGCAGACCGCGTGGCCAGACTGAACGGATATTGATCATGGACCTAAAGAAATTATTCAGCCTCGAAGGCCGCGTCGCGCTGGTGACGGGCGGTTCCAAGAATCTCGGCCGCCATATGGCGGAAGGCTTCATCGCCGCAGGTGCCAAAGTGTATATCAGCTCGCGCAAGGCCGATGCCTGTGAACAGACCGCTGCCGAACTGGGCCCCAACTGCATTGCGCTGCCGATGGACGTTTCCACCGTGGAAGGCTGCAAGGCGCTGGCCGCCGCGCTGGCGGAGCGTGAGCCGAAGCTCGATATCCTCGTCAACAATGCAGGCGCTGCCTGGGGCGCACCGTTCGAGGAATTTCCCGAAAGCGGATGGGACAAGGTCATGGACCTCAACGTCAAGGGGCCCTTTTTCCTGACGCAGGCACTCTATCCGCTGCTCAAGGCGGCGGCGTCAAAAGCGCACCCGGCCAAGGTGATCAACATCGGCTCGATCGACGGCATCCGCCTGAACCCGTGGGAAACCTATAGCTATCATGCCTCCAAATCGGCGATCCTCTATCTGACCAAGCGCATGGCCGCGCGGCTGGTGCAGGATCAGATCAACGTCACCGCGATTGCCCCGGGCGCCTTTGCGTCCGACATGAACAAGGTCGCCCGCGATCATGGCGATGCCGTAGCAACCAACATTCCGAACAAGCGGATCGGGGTTGCCGAAGACATGGCGGCGGCGGCGATCTATCTGGCATCCGATGCCGGCAATTATGTCGTCGGCGACACGATTACCGTCGACGGTGGCGTCGCCCATGCCAATATCGGATCGCCGAGCATCGACGCGTGACCGTTCACGGCACAACCCGGGATCGATTTGCCGCCGTCAGACCGGTTTTGGCAGCAAGCCTGGCGAGCGGCGCCGATCTTGGCGCATCCTTCTGTGCGACACGCGATGGCGAGACGGTGGTGGATATCTGGGGCGGCCATGCCGACCCGGCAAAGACCCGCAACTGGGACCAGGACACGATCGTCAACGTCTATTCGACTACCAAGACGATGACCGCGTTGACCGCATTGCTGCTTGCCGACCGTGCTGTGTTCGACCTGCATGACAAGGTTGCCCGATTCTGGCCGGAATTTGCCGCTGAGGGCAAGGGCGATATCACCATCGCCCAGTTGCTCAGCCACTCTTCCGGGCTTTCAGGCTGGAAGGAGCCTTTGGCGCGCGAAGACCTGTATGACTGGACCAAATGCACCGATCTGCTGGCACGGCAGGCGCCCTTCTGGAAACCGGGAACAGCCCCGGGCTATCATGCGCTGACCCAGGGTTATCTGGTGGGCGAAGTGATCCGGCGGGCGACCGGAAAGTCGGTCGGAACGGTGTTCCGGGAGGAAATAGCAGGGCCATTGGGCGCGGATTTCCACATCGGTCTGGCGGCAAGCGAGGACGACCGGGTGGCCGAACTGGTCCCGCCACCGGTCGCGGTTGCCGCCCAGGACGGTTCCGAACTGCAGCGCAACATGGCGACCAATCCGGGCATCGACGTTGGCGAAACCGCCAAACGGGCCTGGCGCGCGGCCGAAATACCGGCGGCAGGCGGCACCGGCAACGCCCGCTCGGTTGCCGAGATCCACGCTATCCTTGCCAATGGCGGCGTCGCCAAGGGCAAACGCTTTCTGTCAGAGGCGGGATGCCGCCGTGCGCTCGAATGCCAGGTCGAAGGGACCGATCTTGTTCTTGGCATACCGGTTCGGTTCGGAATGGGCTTTGGTCTGCCGGGCGGAATGGTTCCGCTTCCCAATCCCAATAGCTGCTTTTGGGGTGGCTATGGCGGTTCGGTTGCAATTATCGACATGGATGCGCGGACAAGCTTTTCCTATGTGATGAACCGGATGGAGGGCACGACGACGGGCGACGCCCGCGGTTTCGCCCTGGTGATGACGATGTGGCAGGCGATGGCCGCCTGACAAAGCGGATGCAAAGCACGCAATTCAAGGCCAGTTGCATTTCGTGCAACTGGCCTTTTTCTTTTCGCAATTGCACAATTAACCGTCAGTCGCCAAATGCAGCTCAACGAAAGCGAAACTTTCGAAACATTGATGGGCCGGGCACTCTCCTCCTCCTCTCCCCCGCCCGCCCGTCGATACGAACGGCCTTCATGCACCGCGTGGAGGCCGTATTCGTTTGTGCGAATGTTGCACGCCTGAGTCGCAATATTTCAGCCGTCGGAAACAGCGGCGTTTGTTCTCCATTTTATCCACCTCAAACCGCCGCGCCTGTGGATAAGTCGCAAGATTCCCGTTGCCCGACTCGGCCTTCGATGAGAGCTTGAGCTTGTCAGGCAGAGATGCCGGAAAGCGAAGCGGAACGGAAACGGGAAGTCGAGCGGAACGGGAAAGCTGCAGGATACCTCGCCAGAGCGTTTCAGAAGCGCAAGCGGAAGAAGCAGGAAAGCAGAGGTTGCTGCCGGAGAACGAACGCCATGTGCGGGCCGAGGCCTCACCGCCAAAAGCCAACGCCGGGCAGGATACCGAAAGCAGTCAGGCAAACCGGCGATCCGCAAGGACCGCCGGGGAGCCGGACGCCGGAAATCGGAAAGAATGGCCCTTGAGGCCAAGGACTTCCACCTTCAGGCGCAGTGGGCGCTGGTAGCGATACCAGCGCCCATTTATTTTCACCCTGTCCGCGCATTGTCCGCCGCGCGACATTTTTCTAACCAAATGTTCACCGCTATGCGGCAAACCGCATCAGCATGACCATCCGCAGGACATTCGGAAAACTGGGCAACCGGTCCATGGCCCGGCTCGCAATCGAGCTGGAAGCGGGATTGGTGTTGCCCGAGCGCACCTCCAGATGCGCGCTCGAAAATGTCTCGCGCACCGGCTGCCGGTTGCGATCCGGCGAACCCCCGCGGATCGGCGCTACCGTGCTGGTGAAGATCGAGCGGATCGAGGCGCTCGGGTCGGTCACCTGGGTCAAGGGTAACCGTTGCGGCATCATTTTCGAAGAGCCGCTTGAAGTCCGCGCCTTTGAGCGCTTGCGCTGGATCGTCGAGCATAGTCGCGATCATGAGCAGAATAGCCTGAGCCACGCCACCGCCGTCTGGCGCTGAAGGTTCAGCGGGCCGGAAAGCGCCCCCCGATAGCCGAATTTTTGAAAGCGTGACGCGGGTCACGCGACTTCGCCCGATTCGGGTGCCAATCGGATAGTGCGACCCGGTTGGCACGGATTCTCCTTGTGCCAACATCCTGCCGAGGACGGGGATCACACCTCCCCGCTCCTCGGCTTTTTCGCTACACACCCGATTTCAGAAGCCAATCGTGGAAAATGCGAACGGAGCGCTGCTTCAAGGCACGCGGACGACACACGAACCAATAGCTGTACGGGCTTTCGATCTCGACATCGAACAGCCGTACCAGTCGCGGATCCTTGGCATCCGAAAAATGGCTGCCGTGCATGATCGCAACGCCCAGGCCATTCGCGGCGGCTTCCAGCATCAACTGGCCACTGTCGATATGGTCGATCGCCGCGGGCCGCAGCCGCGGTTCGCCCACCGCCTCGCGCCAGGCATCGAAAATCAATGGCATGTCGCTGTGCACCAGCACGGTCTGATTCTTCAGGTCGGCGGGCTTGTTCAGCTTGTGCTCCCGCGCCATCGCCTCGGACGCGATGGCGTAGACATTATTGTGGTCAAGGCGGACGGCGTAGAGGCGCGGATCGACCTGATCGGCGATGATGATGGCTGCATCAACCACATCGCCGAGAAGATTTTCCGCATGGGCCGACGTGTCGACGTCGATATGCAGCTTCGGAAACAGCTTGCGCAGCTCGGGCAGCTTCGGAATCAGCCGTTGCGACCCAAATAGCGGCAACACGCCAAGGCGCAGGCGATATTCACCGCCCTGCCCCGACAAGTCCTCAACCGCCTCGGCCATCGCTTCGAGCGCCGGTTCGACAGCCTTGAGCAAGGCCAGACCATCGGCATTCAACAGCATTGCCTGCGCCTTGCGTTCGAATAGCGGCTTGCCCATGAAATCCTCCAGCGCCTTGATTCGGCGACTCAGCGCGGGCGGCGACAGCGCCAGTTCGGATGCGGCAGCCTTGGCAGATCCCAGTTTGGCAATGCGGACAAAGGCTTCGAGCGAGCGGAGCGGCGGCAATCGGCGCATTTGGGGAAGTCTCACCTATTTTGTGCGGCGCAAAAATGGAGAGGATTGCCCCTCGATCCAGAATCTTGCCTGTTTTCGTTGGGTTGAAAGCTAATTCAGATTGCAAAAATTGCAACCTCAATTGTTTTCTTCGCACTTGCACAAAAATAGCCCGGGCCGCATAAGGAACGGGCCTTACAGGCATCCTCTCCTAAAGTTAGACTTTCCAAAGGCCGGGTTCTTCCCGGCCTCTTTTTTTGTCCGTTGCCCAGTCCGGTCCGCCGCCCTATCTTGAAAATCAGGGGCTTGGACCAAAGGTAACCGGACTATGGCAAAGCAAAAGAACAGCAAACTCCAGGTTGCCAATGCCCGGCCCGAGGATTCGGGGCGTGGCCTGGCCCGCCTTTCACGCGAATTCATGGCCGAACATGGCCTGCAACAGGGCGACGTCATCGAAATTACCGGCAAGCGCACGACCGCCGCCCGCGCGGTTGACCCCTATCCGGAGGATGAAGGCCTTGAAGTCATCCGCCTCGACGGTCTGCAGCGGGCCAATGCTGGTGCCGGTGCGGGCGATCATGTCGAAATCAGGAAGGTCGCATCGCTGGCCGCAAAGCGCGTCATTTTCGCCCCCGCACAGCGCGAAATCCGGCTCGAGGGCCCTGGCGACGCCCTGAAGCGCAACTTCATCGGCCGCGCGCTGGTGGCAGGCGATGTCGTGGCCACGCACGGACAGCAGCGGGTCGCCCCGGAAAACATGCCCCCGCAACTGGCACAGATGCTGGCGGCCCCCGCCTTTGCGCTCACCGAAATTCGCCTGACCGTGGTGTCGACAACGCCAAAGGGCATCGTCCATATCGATCAGGAAACCGAGGTCGAACTGCGCGCCGAATTTAGCGAGGATGGCGATGTGCGCCGTGCCGACGTGACCTATGACGACATTGGCGGGATGGCCGATACCATACGCCAGTTGCGCGAGATGGTCGAACTGCCGCTGCGCTATCCCGAACTGTTCACCCGTCTCGGCGTCGATCCGCCGCGCGGCGTGCTGCTCCACGGCCCGCCGGGAACGGGCAAGACGCGGCTCGCCCGCGCGGTCGCCAATGAAAGCGAGGCCGAATTTTTCGTGATCAACGGGCCGGAGATCATGGGATCGGCCTATGGCGAATCCGAGAAAAAGCTGCGCGAGATTTTTGCAGCGGCCACCAAGGCTGCCCCTTCGATCCTGTTCATCGACGAAATCGATTCGATCGCCCCGTCGCGCGACAAGGTGCATGGCGAGGCCGAAAAGCGGCTGGTCGCGCAATTGCTGACGCTGATGGACGGGCTGGAGCCTCGCACCAATCTGGTCGTCATCGCGGCCACCAACCGCCCCGAAGCGATTGACGAAGCGCTGCGCCGCCCCGGCCGTTTCGACCGTGAAATCATCGTCGGCGTTCCGGATGAAAGCGGGCGGCGCGAGATACTGGCCATCCACACGCGCGGCATGCCGCTCGACACGCGGGTAAGCCTGCGTGAACTGGCGCGGACGACCTATGGCTTTGTCGGTGCCGATCTCAATGCGCTCAGCCGCGAGGCGGCGATAGAGGCCGTGCGGCGCATCATGCCCAAGCTCGATCTTTCGAGCGGCACGATTCCGGCCGAAATACTCGAAACACTGAAGGTCACGCGCGACGACTTCCTTGAGGCCCTCAAGCGCGTCCAGCCCTCTGCCATGCGCGAAGTCATGGTGCAGGCGCCCGATGTCCGCTGGGAGGATGTCGGCGGGCTCGACGAAGCGCAGGCCAAGCTCAAGGAAGGCATCGAACTGCCGCTGAAAAACCCCGACGCGTTCCGCCGCCTCGGCATCCGCCCCGCCAAGGGTTTCCTGCTCTATGGCCCGCCGGGGACAGGCAAGACGCTGCTCGCCAAGGCAGTGGCGCGCGAGAGCGAAGCCAATTTCATTGCCACCAAATCGTCAGACCTGTTGAGCAAATGGTATGGCGAAAGCGAACAACAGATCGCGCGTCTCTTTGCCCGCGCACGGCAGGTTGCCCCGACGGTGATCTTC
>JADLBY010000131.1 GCA_020847445.1 Sphingomonadaceae bacterium
CAGCGCCACATAGGCGACTTCTTCGAGTTCGCTGAACCCTTCGGCCACCAGCAGCTGCGCCAGCGTTTCGTCGACATCGAGTTCCTGCTGGAACATTTCCGAACGCTCGACAAATTCCTTCTGGCGCTTTTCGCTCGATTCCGCCTCGGTCATGATGTCGATCGCGCGGCCGGTCAGTTGGCTGGCCAGCCGGACATTCTGGCCGCGACGGCCGATGGCGAGGCTCAACTGGTCGTCGGGACCGACAACTTCGATACGCGCCTCTTCCTCGTCGATGACGACGCGGCTGACCGTTGCCGGTTGCAGCGCGTTGACGATGAAGGTCGCGGCGTCTTCGGACCAGGGGATGATGTCGATCTTTTCGCCCTGCATTTCCTGAACCACCGCCTGAACGCGGCTGCCCTTCATGCCGACGCAGGCGCCGACCGGATCGATCGAACTGTCATAGCTGATCACGCCGATTTTCGCGCGGCTGCCCGGATCGCGTGCCGCGGCCTTGATCTCGATGATGCCATCGTAGATTTCGGGCACTTCCTGCGCGAACAGCTTCTTCATGAAATCGGGATGCGCACGGCTGAGCAGGATCTGCGGACCGCGATTTTCGCGCACAACCTTCAGGATCAGTGCGCGGACGCGATCGCCGGGGCGAACCACTTCGCGCGGAATCTGCTGATCGCGGCGGATGACGCCTTCGGCGCGGCCCAGATCGACGACGACATGGCCGAATTCGACCGACTTGACGACGCCGGTGATGATTTCGCCCGCGCGATCCTTGAATTCCTCGAACTGGCGCTCACGCTCCGCGTCGCGCACCTTCTGGAAGATCACCTGCTTCGCCGACTGCGCGTCGATACGGCCCAGATCGACCGGAGGCAGCGGATCGACGATGAAATCGCCTACCTTGGCATCCTTCTGCAGCTTTTCGGCCTGTTTCAGATCAACCTGCTTGAAATAATCGTCGACGACATCGACCACCTCGACAACGCGCCACAGGCGAAGATCGCCGGTCTGCGTATCCAGCTTTGCACGAATGTCGTTTTCGGCACCGTAGCGGGCACGGGCCGCGCGCTGGATCGCTTCTTCAAGCGCCTCGACGACGATCGCCTTGTCGATCATCTTCTCGCTGGCGACTGCGTTGGCGATTGCAAGCAGTTCGGCCTTGTTGGCAGCAATCGGACTGGCCATGACTCTAGTCTTCCTGTTCTTGGTCGGGGTTGTCTTCGTCGATTTCGTCGGCCCCGGCGCTGTTGAGCGGCGCAGTCGACGCAATCAGCCGGTCTGTCAAGACCAGCTTGGCGGAATGGATGTTGGAAAAGGCAATGCTGTGGGACGCGCCGGTTCGGTCGGTGATGGAAACCACGTCCCCTTCCACGCCTGCAAGCTCGCCACGAAAGCGCTTCTGGTTTTCGATCGGATCGGACACTTCGATCTTGGCTTCATGCCCCGCCCAGTCGGCGAAATCCTTCACGCGGGTCAGCGGACGATCGATGCCGGGCGAACTGACCTCGAGCCGATAGGCTTCCTCGATTGGATCGAGTTCGTCGAACAGGTCCGAAATCCGGTGCGACAATGCCGCGCAATCGTCGATGACCAGCTGGCGCGTATCGGGGCGCTCCGCCATGACCTGCAGGGTCGGTTCGTCGGAACCCTCGGCACCGCGATCAAACCAGGCCACGCGCACCAGATCGAAACCAAGGGCTTTGGCTTCGGGTGCGATAATCGCGGCAAGTTTTTCCAGATCGGGCATAAGGTTCCAAAAATGTCGATAACAGTGCGAATGGCCGATTGTGCCGGCCCCTTGCGGCGCCAGCCCCTTCAGTGTCTCGCAATGTCGGGATGAAGGCCATCTAGGCGCGGACGACACGAATTGCAACCCTCTTGCCAAGCGGGCGATAGATTCGCATCTAGCAGATGGAAATCCGGAGGAGTCCCCATGTTGCGTGCTTTCAGTTTGACTGCAGCCAGCCTGATTGCTGCGGCTTGCGCCCCGTCATCAGGCAAGGCCGAAATATCCACCGGTGCCAGGCCGTTTGAAATCACCGCCGTGGCGACATTCAACGAACCCTGGGCGATGGCCTTTGTGCCGGGGACGCCCTATGCGCTGATTACCGAAAAGGGCGGCACGCTGAAACTGTGGCAGGCAGATGGCCCGGTGCGCGATGTCGCGGATGTTCCAGCCGTCGATTATGGTGGCCAGGGCGGGTTCGGCGATGTGATCGTGGCGCCCGATTTCGCCGATTCCGGAATGGTCTATCTCAGCTGGGTGGAGGCTGGCGCCGACGACATACGCGGTGCCGTGGTCGGCAGGGCCAGGCTTGACTATCAGGGCAGCCAGCCCAGACTTACCGGCTTGCAGAAAATCTGGGAGCAAAGCCCCAAAGTCGCCGGTCGCGGCCATTTCGGCCATCGCCTCGCCTTTTCGCCCGACGGCAAATATCTCTTCATCGCCTCGGGTGAACGGCAGAAGTTTGACCCGGCGCAGGATATGAACGCCAATCTGGGCAAGGTGCTGCGCATTTACCCCGATGGCAGCATCCCGAAAGACAATCCCTTTTACGACGCCGCCAATCCGGTGCGATCGCAAATCTGGTCATTGGGGCATCGCAACCCGCTGGGCCTTGCCTTTGACGACAAGGGGCAGTTGTGGAACCAGGAAATGGGGCCGCGCCACGGCGATGAACTCAATCTGGTCAGGCGCGGTGCCAATTATGGCTATCCCAAAGTGTCGAATGGCAACCATTATGACGGCCGCGACATTCCCGACCACGCACCCGGCGATGGCTTTGAAGCGCCCAAGGCCTATTGGGTGCCCGCCATCTCGCCCGGTGGCCTGATGTTTTACAATGGCGCCCTGTTCCCTGCCTGGAAGGGATCGCTGTTCCTCGGCGGACTTGGCGGTGAGGCGCTGGTTCGCGTCAAGGTGAACGGCGAAAGCGTCGACAAGGCAGATCACTGGCCGATGGGCGCGCGCATCCGCGAAGTCGAGCAAGGGCCGGACGGTGCCGTCTGGCTGCTCGAGGACGGCCCCGAAGGCCGGTTGCTCAAGCTGACGCCAGCGAAGCCCTAGGGTCAGGACCTAGCCAGCCGGATTGGTGCCTGCAAGGTCCGCAAGGAAACTGCGGACCCGCTTCGCATTCGCGCCCAGATCGCTGACGCCATCGCGGCTGATCGAACGCATGTCGACGATGCTGCCCATGCCATCCTCGGTCGGGCGCACGCGCACGACAACATCGTCCTTGAACCGGAAGAAGCGCGACGTATCGGTGGCCTCCAGCCTGCCCTCGACAGGATCGGCAACCACGATGTCCCAGCCGCGCACCTTGGCGAGCCGCTCCGCCTTGGCGATCACCTCGGCAACCGGCGATGCAATCCTGACCGAGCGAATGTCGCCATAGCCCTTCTGGTGAATGGCCGCCCAGCGCTGCTGCGGGTTCATGCCTTTCATTTCGGGTTCCTTGTCACCCGGAATCTGGTCGAGATTGTCGGCCCGCACTTCAAGCATCCGGAACTGCGGCGGATCGGCAAGATCGGTCGATATGTCGTGGATGGCCGGGACGGTGCGTTCGGTATAAGCGAAGCTCAGCAACCAAAGCGCCAAACCCCCGCCCAGCACCATGCCGGTCCAGCGAAGCGGGCGGGCGGCGACCCGGCTCTTGCGCCGTGCCCACCAGCCAAGGAACAGGCCACCGGCAACGGCAAGCACAGCAATGCCAAAGGCGATCTTCAGCAGCTGGAACCCGAACTGATAATTCCAAAGCCCCCAGCCCGATCCGATCGCGGCAAAAAACGCCAGCACAATCGAGCCGAGCCCCAGCCAGAATATCGTCTTGCCGCTCCAGTTCGAAGGCCTGGCAGGCGGCGACGGCGGCGAAACCGCCGCATCTGGCGATGCAACCGGGGCCGGCTCGGCAGGCGAACCGCCGGGAATATTGGCGCTGGATTGCCTGTCGTCGTCGTTCTGCATTTCCGGCTCCCCTTGGTCATTTGCCTTCGGCAGGCTAGCGCAAGTCCGGCAAAAGCCAAAGTAAATCCATCCATATACCGTGGCGTGCCGCCGCCAAAAATCATGGACAAAGGCGCAAGTGGCTGACAAGGCCGCCGCGATGGTGATGGACCCTGCCCTGAAGCGGCGCGCGACCCGCTTTGTGCTGCTGACCGTGCTCATCTATTCGATGGGCTTTGGCATCATCATGCCTGTGCTGCCCGATCTGATCCGGCATCTGGCGCATGTCGATGCCGCCGAAGCCGCGCGCATCGGCGCGTGGATCGGGGCGACTTACGGATTGTTCCAGATCCTGCTGATGCCTGCCGTCGGCAATCTGGGCGACCGCTTTGGACGGCGTCCGATCTTCCTGCTTTCGCTGTTCGCCTTTGGTTTCGATTTCCTGCTGATGGGGCTGGCCCCCAATATCGGCTGGCTGTTCGTCGGGCGGGCGATCGCAGGCGGGCTGGGTGCCGTATTCGGCCCTGCCAATGCCGCGATGGCGGACATGTCGACCCCCGAGGAACGCGCCGCGAGTTTCGGCAAGGTGGGCGCAGCGTTCGGGCTTGGCTTCATCTTTGGCCCGGTGATCGGCGGGCTGCTCGGTGATTTCGGGCCGCGTGTGCCCTTTTATGTCGCTGGCGCGATGGCCATTGCAAACGGTGTTTACGGCTGGCTGGTCTTTCCCGAAACCATGCCCGAGGAAAAGCGCCGCCCGTTCGAATGGAAACGCGCCAACCCGCTGGGTGCCTTTGCCTCGATGGGCCGCGTCCCGGGGATCGTTCCCGTCGTCATGATCTATTTCCTCTGGTCGCTCGCGGGGAATGTCTATCCGGCCAGCTGGTCCTTTTTCGCCCCGATCCAATATGGGTGGAGCAGCGGCATGGTTGGCGTTTCGCTCGGGCTCGTCGGTGTTTCCATGGCCATTTTCCAGGCGCTGGTCATCCGCCGCTTCATCGCGCGCTTCGGCGAACGGCGGACCGCCTATATCGGGATGATGTTCGGTATCGCCAGCTACCTCGTCGTCGCCTTTGTTCCCAATGCGACGGTCATTCTGGTGCTGCTGCTCGTCAACGGATTTTCGGGAATGGTCGCACCCGCGCTGAACGCGGTCATGTCGCAACGTGCGCCCGCATCGCAGCAAGGCGAGCTGCAGGGGCTTATCGGATCGCTGTCGGCGCTCAGCCTGATGATCGGGCAGTTTGCCTATAATTACTCGCTTGCCAGCTTTACCGACAGCGATGCGCCGCTGCGCTTTCCCGGCACCCCCTATCTGCTGGCCGCCTGTGTCGGCCTTTCCGCGCTGATCGGCCTATCGCAGTTGCGCCGCAGGGCATTGCCGGAGGCTGTGGCCGATGTTTGAGCCTGTCGCGCTGGAAAGCGTTGATCCGGGCGCAGTGGAGGCTCTGCTCGACGACGCATTCGGGGCCGACCGCTTTCGGCGCACGGCCTATCTGCTGCGCACCCGAAGCAGGGCGATCGCGCCGCTATCGCTGGCCGTGCAGCAAAGCGGGCAGTTGCTGGGCAGCATCCAGTGCTGGCCGGTGCGGATCGGCGGATTTCCGCTTGTTCTAGTGGGGCCGGTTGCGGTTGCGACGACCGAACAGGGCAAGGGCATCGGCCAGCTGTTGATGCACAGCATGCTTGCGGCTGCCGCGAAAATCGGGGAGCCTGCGATGGTGATGATCGGCGATCCCGAATATTATGAACGTTTCGGCTTTACCGCCGACGCGACCGGCGGCTGGACGCTGCCCGGCCCATGGGAGCCGCGCCGGCTGCTCGCGCGCAATGCAGCGGGGTTGCCGCTTCCTGCCGCAGGCATGATCGAGGAGGATGATCGTGCCCTATGATCCGCCGCCCGCGCTGGCGGCGTTGAACCTGCCCGAAATCGCCGAACTGGTCGCCGCGCGAAAGCTGCCCCCGGTCGAAAGCTGGAATCCCGCAAAAACCGGAAACAGCGACATGCGCATAGCCACCGATGGCCGCTGGTTTCACCAGGGCGGGGAAATTACCCGGCCCGCAATGGTCCGGGCATTTTCGGGCCTGTTGCGGATCGATGATGATGGCAGCTACTGGCTGGTAACACCGCAGGAAAAGCTGTCGATCGAGGTCGCGGATGTCCCATTCATCGCGGTTGAAGCGCAGTTTCGCGAAGCGAGCATCGCCTTTCGCCTGAACAGCGATGATCTGGTGATTGCGGGGCCGGACAATCCGATAGAGTTGCGGGACTTTGATGGGGTGCCGGTGCCCTATCTGCATGTTCGCGCCGGGCTGTGGGCGCGATGCTCGCGACCGGTCTATTACGAACTTGCCGAACAGGCGCTCAATTCCGGCACCGAACGGCCGGGCCTATCGAGCAATGGGGCTTTCTTCACCATGGATATTGCCGGATGAACTGGAAGCAGCAATTTGCCGATGCGTTGCATCCTTCTCGCGCGATTGCAGTTGAGGACGAGCGGGCCTTTCCACGCCATGCGGGCGATTATCGTCATGCCGCCGTGCTGGTGCCGATTACCGATCGCGTCGATCCCGGTGTCATCCTGACCCGGCGTCCCGCCTGGCTGCGCAGCCATGCGGGTCAGGTGGCATTTCCCGGCGGCAAGGTCGATCCGGAAGACGAGAATGCCATTATCGCGGCACTGCGCGAGGCGGAGGAGGAAATCGCCCTGCCGCGTGATGAAGTCGACATTCTCGGTCCTGCCGACGACTATTATTCGGGCAGCGGATACCAGATTACCCCGGTAATCGGCGTCGTGCCGCCCGACCTCCCGCTCGCTGCCAATCCCGATGAAGTCGAGGAGTGGTTTGAAGTGCCGCTTGCGATTCTGTTCGACCGTGCCAATTACGCCAGACGGCGGGTCGAATGGCAGGGGCAGATGCGCGAATATTACGACATGGACTGGCAGGGTCGGCGTATCTGGGGGGTGACCGCGGGGATTATCGCAAACCTGTCACGCCGCCTGCTGGGGGACGGCTGATGCTGTTGCCCGACGCGCCATGGCTGCACGACGCCGCGCTGGACCATGTGGTGCAGGCGTTGAAATGCGACGGACAGCCGCCACGCATCGTCGGCGGGGCGGTGCGCGATGCCTTGCTGGGCATCGCCGTTGCCGATGTTGACCTTGCCACGCCGCTTGTGCCTGACGAGGTGACAAGACGTCTGCTGGCCGCCGGCATCAAGGCCATCCCGACCGGAATCGACCATGGCACGGTCACCGCCGTGGCCGACGGGCGCACGTTCGAAATCACCACGCTGCGCCGCGATGTTTCAACCGATGGGCGCCGGGCAACGGTCGAATTTGCAACCGACTGGAAAGACGACGCCGCCCGTCGCGATTTCACGATCAACGCGCTCTATGCCGATCCTGAAAGCCGCGAGATATTCGACTATTTCGACGGCCTTGCCGATCTGGAGGCCCGGCATGTCCGTTTCATCGGCGATGCAGGACAGCGGATCGCCGAAGACCATCTGCGCATCCTGCGCCTGTTCCGCTTCCACGCCCGCTTTGGGCAGGGTGCAATTGACGGCGATGCGCTGACCGCGGCCTCGGCACATGCGGAAAAACTGATGGCGCTGTCGCGCGAACGCATTGCCGACGAGTTGCGCAAATTGCTGTCGGTCCCCAATCCGGCCCCGGCGGTGCAGTCCATGCTCGACGCGGGAATATTTGCAACTTTTCTGCCGGAAATCGTTGCCGACGCGGGGCAAAGGCTGGCAATGCTGGTGCAGCGTGAAACGCTTTCGGCAACCGCCCCCTCGGTCGGCAGGCGGCTAAGCGCGATCCTGCCCGCCGATGCCGCGAGCGTCGAGAAAATCGCCGCCCGCCTGAAACTTTCGAACCGCCTTCGGACCGATCTTGTGCAACTGGCCAATCACCGGCAATCGCCGCAGAGCGCGCGGCAATTGGCCTATGCGATCGGTATCGACAACGCCCGGGATGCCCTGTTGCTGGGCGATCTAAACAACGACTGGCTGGATGAAATCGGCAGTATCTCGGGCTGGGAGGTTCCGGAACTTCCCGTCAAAGGCGGTGACCTGATCGCCAAGGGGTTGCACGCCGGGCCGGTGGTTGCCCGAACATTGCAGGCCATCGAACGCCAATGGGTGGACGAAGCCTTTCCACCCGAACCGCGTGTCACCCAAATCGTCGATCAGTCGGTAGCCGAAGCGCTGCGCGACGAAAGAAAGCTGTAGGCAGCCTCTGCCGTCAGCGGCCGCGCGAAATAATAGCCCTGGCCGTTGGTGCAACCTAGTCCCTTCAACTCATCGGAAACCGCTGCGCATTCGATCCCCTATGCGGTGGTTTTCATTCCCAGCGCGGACGCAAGCGACAATATGGTGCTGACAATGGCGCGATTGTCCCGGTTGGCAAGCATGTCGGAAACAAAGCTGCGGTCGATCTTCAGCACGTCGATCGGCAGTTTTTGCAGATAGGCGAGGTTCGAATAGCCGGTGCCGAAATCATCCATCGCCAGATTGGTGTTGAGTGCCTTCAGCGCTTCCAGCACACGGCGGGCACCGTCGGGGTCATCGACAAAGGCGCTTTCGGTCAGTTCCAGCGTCAAGCGGTCACCGTCAATCCCGGCCGAGCGGATGGCATGCTCGACCGCCCCTGGAACATCATCGCGCAGCAACTGCACCGCAGACAGGTTCACCGACACCCTGATCGGCAAATCACCCGCCATATCGGCTTCCCACAAGGCGATCGTCCTGGCTGCCTTTTCAAGCGCCCAGCGCCCTAGCGGGACAATCAGCCCGCTTTCTTCGGCAACGGGGATGAAGTCCATCGGCGACACCGCCCCCAGCGACGGATGGGTCCAGCGCGCCAGCGCCTCAAAGCCATTGAGCTTGCCGCTCTCCAGATCGATCAACGGCTGATAATACAGTTCGAGTTCATCGCGCTCCAAGGCCCGACGCAGGTCCGTCTCGAGCGAAAAGCGGTGCAGCGCCCGATCGAGCTTGTCGGTCGAGAACAGCTCGAACTTCTTCGACTGCTTCGCCCGTTTCAGCGCAATCTGTGCATGGCGGAGCACATCCATCGGGTCGTCCGACGCGGAATCGCCCAGCGCGGCCGCAACCGCGCAATCGATATGGATTTCAAGGTCGGACAGCTTGCACGGTTCGTCGAACGCCTTCACCACCCGCGCCGCAATCACCTCCGCCCCCCGCGCACCATCGATGGGCGCGAACAGGGCAAATTCGTTGCCGCCCAGCCGGCCAATGATTTCGGTGCTGCGAAGCCTTGATGCCAACCGCTTGGCAACGGTGATAATCAGTTCGTCGCCTGCCAGAACGCCCACAGATTCGTTGATCCGGCTGAACCTTGCCAGGTCGAACACCAGCAGCGCAAACCCCGTCCGCACGCCCGCCGACTGCATGGCATCAACGGCTTCGGCGACGCGCTCCTCAAATCCTACGCGATTCGCAAAGCCGGTCAGGCTGTCGTTCATCATCTCGCGGCGCAGGTTCGCATTGCCCTGCACTTCCGCAGTGCGATCGACCAGCGACACCAGAAAATGGGGCACTTCATTGCCAAAGCGCGACACGCTGATTTCGACGTCGAGCGGCTGCACCTTGTCCGGCGAGCGCCAGCGTTCAAAATGCTCCTCGCGGTTGTTGTGGACCATATCGAGGATCAAGTCATTGAAGTAGCATGGATCAAATCCCGCATCGCGTGCCCGGCCAAGCGCGAGATTATCGAACCGGGCGTTGGTCACAATGCGTTTGGCACCGCTGTTGCCGACGCGATAGATGGCGGCCGCAATCGGCAGCGACGCCAGCCAGGCATGGCTCGCCGCTTCACCTTCGGGCACAGTCCTCTGAACAAGGCTTGACGTCAGAGAGGCTGGCGACCCGTGGGTGAAAATTGTCTTGTCCCACATCCTCATGGATTTTGGATTAGGTCAAAGATGTAAAAATTTGCTTCACGGGCAGGATGGATCACAGACGGCATCCGCGTGGCGGCGATCCTCAGTCGAAGCGGTTGTTCCTCGGGAAACCCTGCGGCGGCAGACGGCCCGCAGCCCCGCGCGCGACGCGCCACTGGGTCAGGTCGGTTTCGGTGCGCACCCGCCCGCTGTCGCCGCCCATCGTCCAGCTCAGCCCTTCGCTCAGGTTGAAACAGATCGCGTCGGAAAGCCC
>JADLBY010000132.1 GCA_020847445.1 Sphingomonadaceae bacterium
GACCCGGCCTTGCGGCCAATGACCTTGACGTGAAGATGATAGATCGCCATCGCGATCAAGCATTGCCACGGCCAAGCGCACGTCGGAACGACGTATAAGCGCGCCCTCCCTCGAAAAAATCTCGGGAGGGACCGGGCCGTGCCACACCGTCCCTGCAACAATACTGCGTTCGGTCGCCTGCGCAACTATCCTTACCGCATCAATCACTTGCCACCGGGAAAGGACACGAGAATGCGGAAACCGAGAGACTTCGATGCGGAACTGAAGGCGCTTGAAGATAAGGCGCGGGAACTGAAAACACGTAAGGTGCAGCAACTGGGCGAACTGGTGATCGCCACCGGGGCGGACGGCCTCACTCCCGACGAACTGGCCGGTGCGCTGGTCGCGCTGGCCGAAACGAAAGACCCCGCGAAGAGGGAGGCTTGGGCCAAGCGCGGCGCGGCGTTCTTTCAGGGGCGGTCGCGGCGATCTGTATCAGCGCCTGACCGCGACACTGGCGGCGCTAAGACGCAACCGGGCGGCGCGCAACCGGCATCAGGCACAACGGGCGCGGCATGACATGCGAAGCTGGCAGGTCGAGCACCGCAGGCGCACGCGGCATCTGATCGAACTCGGCGGCCTCGTCGTCAAGGCGGGCATCGTGGACCTGACCAGCGACGACCGCGCCATGATATACGGCGCGCTGATCTGGATGGCCGAAAAGCTCAATAGCGAGGACGGCGAACCGGCGCGGGAACTGTGGGCCGGAAAGGGGAAAGAGGCGTTCGCAGCCGAACAGGAAACAACAACGCCGACGACATCGCACCCGCATCAGGATCGGGCGTGACCGATGGCGGGCGGCGCGGAGACCCAACATATCGGAGCGCTGCCCGCCATCGCGCGGCAACGCCGCGCAAACAATGCAGGGGTGATTTCACCTGATTGACGTAGCAGCTATGACCACTCTTGAAGGAAAGGCGGGTCTTTAGAATCTGGTTCGGGATTTGGCCTGCTGACGGAAAGGCGCGTAGGCACGGGTAGCGCCGCACCAAAAATGATAGCTTCCCCTCTCCCAAGCCCGGCAAGCTGCCGCGATACATTCACCCCCGCTGTTTCTGCCGCGGACGCGACCGCCCGCTGATCGGCTTCGTTGTTGAGGCGAAACACGGCCCATGTTCCGCATTGCGAAAGCACGGTCGGGGAAACCTCAGACGGGCGCTGGGTGCTGATTAGCAGGGACAGGCCAAATTTTCGGCCCTCTTTAGCCAAGCGCTCATAAGCAAGCGCCTGCTGTCCGCCGTCCGATTCGCCAGGTAGCTGGCGCAAATAGTGGTGTGCTTCCTCCAATGCGAGCATGGTCGGATGGGTATGACCGGGGCCGCGCTTGAATATCTCGGCGGCGAACATCTCAAGGAGCGACCCCAAGACAAACGGCATTAAGTCTTGGGTCAGGCGGCTAAGGTCAACTACGTGAACTGACCAATCATTCTGACCAAACACCGGCGGGCCAAAAACATCCCTAACGAGCGCGGCGCATTCGTCCTGCATACTCAAGGGATTTGCTAGCCCAGCACCGCCTGCGATTTCGACAATAGACGTAAATTGCGGGTCCTCGATCAAACCGCGTATGCGGTTAATCATTGACTGGATATGACCGTATTGAAAGGTGTCGCGGGTCCAGCCTTGGTTGTTTGGCTTAAGGACATACCATTCGGTGGCGAGGCACGACAGTGCGCGCATATGCGGCCACACATTCGCCGGGGGAGCTGTTCCTGCCCTTAGCGCAGCCATCGCCTGATTGGCGTGTGCGGCATTGCCTGTGTGGCAGTCATCGAAAAGGACGTTGCCCTGACCGCCTACCAGCTTCGCGCCATGCACATCGGCTTCCACAAAACGAAGATGCTCGATCGCAAAACGCAATGTCGGCATTTGCGCTTTCTCGCTCGGTATCAGCAACCGGGACAAGCCGTGCCGACCAAGGGCATAGTATGGAATCCGAAGGCCACCATTTGGGCCACCTAGCTGCGTGACTTTCACGCGCTGTCCAAGATGGGCGAAGGCGGGTGTATATTCGCCGTTCACGTCGAATACGATGATCCGCGACTTGGGCAGGCGCACAAGTTGTTGCAGCACCGCCGCAACAAAGTGGGTTTTGCCCTGACCTGTCGAACCTAAGATCGCCATGTGGCGACCCAGCACTTGGTCGATGTTGGCGCAAACCTCAACGGCGCGATTACGGGAATCTGCACCCAGCCTGATCTGCTCGGCAGCGATGCCGTTCGCGCCGATTGTCGCCACGGTTTCGATGTCGGAAAGCGGATAGACGCTGGCCCCGAGAACGGGCAACCGCCATTCCTGCGGCGAAAAGGTTAGCCTACCCTCGCGCTTGGCGAGAAAGCCGACAACCCGGCCGCGAAGCTGACGCAACGGCTCTTGCGGGATATTCGATGATCGGCCACGTCCTGCATGGACTTCGCGCGGCTCGGCGAACGCAACGGTCATGATCCGAAGGATGATGGTTTCTGCACCGGCGTCGATCCCGACCAGATCGCCCGGCTGCTCTACTGTCGATAAGCCATCTCGGTGCCCAGCAACATGCCCACGGGAATCCTCAAGCAAATTTACCAGAAGCTGCGGCCCGTCGATTTCGACCACATAGCCTATGGGGCGACGGGAACTTATCAAAGCAAATCCTCGA
>JADLBY010000133.1 GCA_020847445.1 Sphingomonadaceae bacterium
CGTGATGGATGGTGACGAAATCGTCGGTGTTGACCTTGATGCACATCTTGATGCGCAGATCGTCGACATTGTCGATATCCCAGGCCGACGCATGGCAGACCACTTCGCGGTCGCGCGGCTTCAGGAACTGCGAGCGTTCGTAAAAGCTTTTCGGCAGCGGTTCAAAACCGAGCGACGAGAAAAAGCCCTCGCCGATCTTGACCATGCCTATCTCGTCGATACCTTTCGCCTTCAGCAGATCACCAATATCATAGCCGATATCGCCCGACCCGGCAGGCGCGACGATATCATAAATGCCGCCCCATTCCTGCGCCCACATATTGCCCAGCAGGTCGGCACGGATCGGACCGGTCTTGGGCTGCACGGCGTCGCCATATTTCGCGTTCAGCTTGTTGCGGGTGTAGGTGTGCAGTTCGTCATAAAGCGGCTTGACCTCAAGCCACAGCTTGTCGGTCAGCTTGGCGAAATCATCGGCGGGCATATCATAGCCCGAACGCCACATCGCGCCGAGATCCTTGAAACCCAGTTCTTCGGCGCCGTCATTGGCGATTTCGACCAGGCGGGCATAATCCTTGCCCATCGGCGCGCCGACATTGTCGTGCCAACTGGTCCACATTTCCTTCAACTCGGCCGGATTGCGGTTGGTTCCCATCGCGGCTTCAATGTCAGAGCCATTGATTGCATTGCCGTTCAGCGTGCCCTTGCCCTTGCCATAGGCGGACTGCAGCTTGGTCGCGATCGTCGCAAGCTCGGCGGCGGCACCTTCCCTGGTCGGCGCGGGCAATACCAGCCCACCGCGCAGAATATCAAGCTTGCGGCGGGTTTCGGCCGAAAGACCGGGGACATTCTGGAACTTCGCGGCCTCCAGCGCATAGGCCACCGCCTTTTCGGTGCCGACCTCGCCATATTTGGCGGCAATCGCATCGGTATCGTCGGTGATAAAAGTTGAATTGATCCACTGAACGCGCCCAGCCTCGACACTGAAATCGTAAAGGTCCTTCTCGACCTTGCCGATAAAGGCCTCGGCATCGGCGACGGTGGGCGCGGCATCCTGCGCCATCGCCGGCGCGGAAATGAGGGCCGCTGCAAGGGCAAGGGTTGATATGAATTTTCTCATCGGAAATAGCTCCCCAGATATGACTTTCTGGCGCCTTCCCTGCGCCTGCGCGCGAACGAGGTCAAGCGCCCCGGCGTGCCATTCGTCGAAGCAGGAGCGCCGCTAGCAGACCGACGAATGTTGTGATGAAGGCGATCGTCTTCACCGGGCGCACGGTTGCTGCAAGACCAGCCAGCATATCGCTGCCCCGATATTGCATGATCTGGATGAACTGCGAAACCGTCTCCACATAATCGGTGATGCAGAACAATAGCGCCGCGACCATGATTGCACCGCCGAGGCGTCCCAGCCCCTGACCATTTTCGCCGCGCATCATTTTGCCACCGAGCCATGCACCCCGGCTGTACAGGCCGATGAAAACCAGATCGATCGCCATGCTCAGCCGCGCCAGCCACAATACGCCATCTGCCCGCCATGCCGACTGGATGGCATCGACCCGCGCAGCCGTTGCCGCCGCCTGATGGTCAGAAATCCCCATCGGGGCAACGCTGTTCGAGATCGAGGGGTTGAGCGCGATCATCACCGCAAACAGCATCAGCCCGGCCAGCCAGCAGCGCCAGAAACCCCTTTCGGTTTGGCTTTCCCCGTTCAAAAATCCTCCAGCAGAAAATCCCGGATCGCCCGCCCCAATTCGGGTTTGACGACCGCGCTCATATGGTTGCCCGGTACATGGAACAACTGTCCCCGGGGAAGCGTGTCGGCCAATGCCTGTGCCGAGCCATTGTCATCGTCATCCTCGCCGCAAACCACAGCGACAGGGAGATCGAATCCTGCAATAACATCCAGCGGCGTGTCGACAAACGTATCGAGTATCCGCAGCAATGCCACCGGATCGCCGCCCGTGGTCTTCAGAAAGGCCTCCGCCATGAAGGCAGGGGAACCGCGTTCGTGCTTCCCCAGATTTTCAAGCACATGGCGGAAATGGCGCGCGCGTCGGCCGGTATCAGACAGCCCCTCCAGCCCCATTCCGGATATCACCGCACGGCGCGGATGGCATCCTCGCGCAAGCATGCGCGCTACGGTCCGTCCGCCCAGCGAATAGCCGCCCAGATCGAAGTCGGTCAGGCCGAGATAGTCGATCAGCGCAAACTGGTCGTCGGCCAGAATGTCGCTGGGATAATGTACCGGATCGTGCGGCTTGCCGCTGAGGCCGTGCGCGCGCAAATCGGGCATGATCACCCGAAATCCGGCGTCAGCGAGCAACCGGGCATGGCCATATTTGATCCAGTTGGTGTCCGCCTCGCTGAAATAACCGTGCAGCAGCACCACAGGCCTGCCCTCTCCCATTTCGCGCCAGGCAAGGCGGATACCGTCCGCAGCTTCGAAATAGGCCGTCGTGACGCTCATTCGGGGACCTCCAGCCCTGCCGCTTCCCACCGTTCGACCACGCTTTGCGTGTCTGCAGTATAGTGCCGGGGGAGATCGCGGGTATCGATCCAGGACTCGTTGATACCCTCTGCCCCGGCATGTGCCACCGGCCGGAAACGTGCAGGATCGTCAAAGCTTCCGACCGTCAGGTCGGCGGCACCCGTGCCATCCTTCCAGGCAAAGCCGAGCGGCGTGCCGCATTTCGCGCAGAAAGGGCGCCGCGCAACCGGCGAACTTTCATACCAGTCGGGTGCGCTCAACCATTTCACATTGCCCGCCTGAATTTCCACAAAGGCCGCAGCGATCCCGCCGGTTGCTTTCTGGCACATCCGGCAGTGGCACCAATAGGCGTCGAAACTGTCGACGCTGGCTTCATAGCGAACGCGGCCGCACTGGCAGCCGCCCGAGAGGGTTTCCGTCATGGATATGGTTTAGCCTTGCACGGCAATAAGACAAGAATATTGCATATAATAAGCTTTGCTATTATATCAGTGCCTATGAGTGAAGATCTGGGCTTTCTGATTGGTGATACGGCGCGACTGATGCGTCGCGCCTTTGACGAGCGCGTGCGCAACAAGGGCATCACCCGCCCGCAATGGCGTGTGCTGGTGCTGCTCCATCGGTTCGATGGCAGCAACCAGGTAGCCCTGGCCGAAATGATGGATGTCGAACCGATCACGCTGGGGCGGATGATTGACCGGCTTCAGGATGCCGGGCTGGTCGAACGGCGCGCCGATCCCAGCGACCGCCGGGCGTGGCGGGTCCATCTGACACCGGCAGGCGAATCACGTATTGAAGACCTGAAACCACTCGCGACCGAATTGTTCGCTGACGCGGTTTCGGGCCTGTCTGAAGATCAACAGTCCGAATTGGAAGCGATGCTGGACATTATAAGGTTGAACCTGACCCGCCGTGCGCCGGAGGCTGCCAATGGCTGAAGCAGACGCCCAGATGAAACCGGATGTTTCCGAAGCGCCGGAGCCTGCCAAGCAGCAACGCAAAGGTTTGCGGCTGCTCGCCATGATTTCGGTCCCCGTGCTGCTGCTGATCGGCGGTGGCGCCTATTATATTGCAAACGACCATTATGTATCGACCGACAATGCCTATGTGCAGCAGGACAAGGTTTCGGTTGCAGCCGAAGTCGGTGGTCGCATCGTCGAGGTGGCCGTGCGGGAGAACCAGCATGTCAACGCGGGTGACCTGCTGTTTCGGATCGATGCCGATCCTTTCAAGATCGCGATCGCGCAGGCAGAGGCGTCGATAGCAGCCGCGCAGGTCAAGGTGGTGACGCTCGAAACCGATCTGGGCAATAGCGGCGTGGACATCAATGCCGCACGGGACGATGTTGCCTTCTATACCGAGGAATATAAGCGCCAGTCGGCGCTGATGCAGTCCGGCTTTACCACCAAGGCCCGGCTGCAGGCAGCCGAACATGCGCTATCCGCAGCACGCAGCAAGCTGGCCGGGGCAGAGGCGGACGCGAAGATGGCGCGCGCCGCCCTTGCTACAGGGGCGGCGGCACCGGGTATCAACCCCGGCGTGCTTGCAGGGCAAGTGCAGCGCGACAAGGCACTGCTCGATCTGTCCAAGACCGAAGTTCGCGCACCGGCCGCAGGAACCGTCAGCCAGGCCGACCGATTGCAAAAGGGGCAGATGATGGTCCAGGGCCTGCCTGCGCTGACCATCGTTACCGACGGCAAGGGTTGGGTAGAGGCCAATTTCAAGGAAACCGACCTTGCCAAAATGCATGTCGGCCAGCCTGCCGAAATCAGCTTCGATGCCTATCCGGGACTGAAAGTGAAAGGCCGCGTCGCCAGCATCGGCGCGGGCACGGGGTCTGAATTTTCGGTGCTGCCGGCACAAAATGCCAATGGCAACTGGGTGAAGGTCACCCAACGCGTGCCGGTGCGGATTGAAATTCTTGAAAAGCCAAAGCGGCAGATGATCGCCGGACTGTCCGCCTATGTCCGAATCGACACAAGCAAGTAACTATGCGCCCGGTCAGCCGGCGCTACCTGTGGAGCATCGAGGGCTGCTGACCGTTGCGGTCATGGGCGCTTCGATCATACAGATTCTCGATTCAACCATCGCCAATGTCGCCATTCCGCACATGCAGACCAGCCTTGGGGCGACGATCGACAGCGTCACCTGGGTGTTGACCAGCTATATTCTTGCGAGCGCGGTCGCCATGCCTGCCGCCGGTTGGCTATCGGACAGGATCGGTTCCAGACGGTTGTTCCTGTTCGCTGTCGCCGGTTTCATTGTCACCTCGATGCTGTGCGGGATTGCCAACAACCTGACGCAAATGGTGCTGTTCCGTATCTTTCAGGGCATGTGCGCGGCATTTATCGGGCCGTTGTCGCAAACCATCCTGCTCGACATCAACCCGCCGGAACGGGCACCGCGGGCGATGCAGGTATGGGGCATGGGCATCATGATTGCGCCCATCTTCGGACCGATGATCGGCGGATGGCTGACCGAAAGCTATAACTGGCGCTGGGTATTCTACATCAATCTCCCCATCGGTATCCCTACGCTTGCGCTGCTCTGGTGGCTGCTGCCTTCGCGCGCCATTACCGATCGCAAGCTCGACGTTTTCGGCTTTGCGATGCTCGCGCTGGGTCTTGCGTCGCTACAGCTCATGCTCGATCGGGGGCAGCATGAAGACTGGTTCGAAAGCTGGGAGATCATAATCGAACTGGGCGTTTCGATTGCCGCTTTCTGGATGTTCGCCATCCACAGCATGACAACCAAAAAGCCGCTGTTCGATCCCAATATGGTCACCAACGGCAATTTTCTGACCGCACTGATGTTCGGCGCGCTTATCGGTCTGATGATGTACGGTATTTTCGCGTTGCTGCCGCCGATGCTGCAGAATATTTATGGCTATACCGTGTTCGACACCGGCGCGCTGCTCGCCCCGCGCGGTATCGGGATCCTGGTCGGCATGATCGTAGCGGGCCGCCTGATCAACTTCGTCGATATTCGCTGGATCATCTTCACCGGCTTCTCGCTGGTCGCACTGTCGATGTGGCTGATGACCGGATGGGCGATTGAAATGGGAACATGGCACTTCATTTCCGTCGGCCTGCTTCAAGGATTTGGCATGGGAATGACGTTCATGCCGACCAATGTCATCGCCTTTTCCACGCTGCCGCTGTCGGTCCGTACCGATGCGTCAAGCCTGCTCTACCTTGCGCGCAGTCTGGGCGGCAGCCTTGGCATTTCGATCAGCGTGACGATGCTGACCCGCAATATGCAGGTCAATCATGAGGAGCTTGGTGGCAGGATCACATCATCCAGCTTCAATGTGATCGACCCGTCGACCGCCGACCGGTTCGGCGTGCTGGGCGATGCCATGATGCGCATGCTCGACATCGAGGTAAACCGGCAAGCCGCGATGATCGCCTATCTCAGCGATTTCCAGCTGATGTTCTACATGGTGCTGGCATTTCTGCCGCTGGTGCTACTGATAAAACCGGTCAAACCGGGCCCCGGACCGCAGCAGCATCTGCCCGATTAGGCAGATCGTTTTTCCAGCCCCTTTTGCAGCATCCGCCACAGCACCATATCGATGCGGTCCTGCCCGAAAAAGGGTTCGCCATCAAAAACAAGCGTAGGGACACCCCAATGCCCACCGGCTTCCAGTGCGGCCTGGTTCGCATGGATTTCGGCATCGAGCGCTTCGACGTCGGATAGGGCCTCTGCATCCAGTTCGGCAAGGTCAAGCCCGGCGCGCGCAGCGGCCTGTTCCAGATGGTCGCCCTCGTGCCAGTTCTCCGCCCCGCCCCAGATCAGCATCGCCGCCTCATGCGCAAAGGCAAGCCCCTTGCCGCGCCGCGCTGCCGCCTGCCCCAACCGCGTCATGCGGAAAATATAGGGCTGGTCGTCGGCGATCTTGCGCGTCATCACATTCTGCACGATCGGGTCCGGGCGCGGCGGACCGAATGGAATGCCGTGAAACTGCGCCACGCGCATCATGTCGCGCATGGTATAGCCCAGCCAGTTGGGATGGTTGCGCTCGAAAAAGTCAGGCTCACGTATGGCGAGCGGATAGACCGGGCGTAGAGCGATATCGACAGCCCATTCGTCGGCCATCGCGCGGTAACGACCGATGGCAAGATAGCTGTAGGGCGAGCGGAAGGAAAAGAAGAGATCGGCTGTCAGCGTCATGGGTCTTCCCAAAGCAATTTGGCTGCCAACCCTTCGAACCTTCACCCGCCGCCGTCAAGGCAGGACTGCCGGACCGGCTTCAATGTCGGGCCTCAAGCACGATATTGAACGGCCCTTCGGTGGCACGCCTTATATGACCAAAGCCCGCTTCGCCGATCAGACTGGCCAGCTTTGCTTCACCCGCCTGCGCGCCCAGCCCCTCGCCGACTTCCTGGGCGAGCGAAGTCGGAACGCAGATCATCGTCGACGCATTGTAGTAGAGGCGCCCGACCGGGTTCATATTCTCTTCGGGACGGTTTCCTGCCATCGGCTCGACCAGCATCCAGGTGCCGTCCGGCTTCAGGATTTCGAGCATGTGGCGGGCGCAACCGCGCGGGTCGCCCATATCGTGCAGACAGTCGAACATCGTCACCAGATCGAAGCCGCCCTCCGCTATGTCCTTCGCTGCCGCGGTTTCGAAACGGACATTGTTGCAGCCCGGATGCGCGGCTGCATGCGCACGCGCATCGGCAATCGATGCCGGGTGGAAGTCATAACCGACAAACTCGCTGTTGGGGAATGCTTCCGCCATCAACAGGGTCGAAAAGCCCACACCGCAGCCGATATCGGCAACGCGCGCGCCGGCCTTCAGCCTGTCCACCACGCCTTCCAGCTGGGGCAGCCATTGCTGCACGATCGCATTGGCGTAGGTCGGGCGGAAAAAGGCGCCAACCGAGCAGAACAAGCACGCGGCGCTATCACCCCAGGCGACACCGCCGCCATTTCTGAACGCTGCTTCCACCTTCGCCTCGCCCTCGATCATCGCAGCCACCATGTCGAATGCGCCGCGTAGATATACCGGGCTGTCCTGTTCGACGAAGATCATGGCGGCTTCGGGCGAAAGGCTGAAACGGCCCGCCTCCGGATCGAATTCCAGATAGCCGCTGGCCGCCTGCGCATAGGCCCATTCGCGAACATAGCGTTCGCTCAGACCACCACAACGCTCGGCCAGTTGCGGCGCGGTGGCAGCGTCCTTTGCCAGCGCGTCGAACAGGCCGAGGCGGAAACCGATGCGAACGGTCGGCACACTGAAGGCGCCGCCCAGATCACCCAGCATCTTTCCCACAAATGCGTGCAGTTTCTCTTCATCCATTCCTGACATGTCGGGCATCCTCTCCGGACCATTCATCCGTCAACGATGCGGATGCAGACTCGGTCCTCGAAGCCGCATTGCTTAACATAATCAGGCGCATTTGTCGCCACAGCCAAGCATCAGGAAAGGCTGCAGATTTCCGTTTTGCCTTCAAGTCAGAGGCTGGCGGAAACCTGCAACGCCGGAATCAGTCGCCCTTGTGCAGGTGCCTCCGCCCCAGAAGCTCGGCAATCTGCACCGCGTTCAGCGCCGCACCCTTGCGCAGATTATCCGATACGCACCACAGGTTGAGGCCGTTGTCGACGGTCGAATCGTCGCGCACGCGGCTGATGAAGGTCGCATAGTCACCGACGCATTCCACCGGCGTCACATAGCCGCCATCCTCGCGTTTATCGACCAGCATCACGCCGGGGGCTTCGCGCAGGATATTCTGGGCTTCTTCAGCCGACAGTTCATTTTCGAATTCGATATTGATCGATTCCGAATGGCCGACGAAGACCGGCACGCGGACGCAGGTTGCGGTTACCCTGATCTTGGGATCGAGGATTTTCTTTGTCTCGACCACCATCTTCCACTCTTCCTTGGTCGATCCGTCCTCAAGAAACTTGTCGATATGCGGGATGACGTTGAAGGCGATCTGCTTGGTAAATTTCTGCGGTTCCGACTGGTCGCCGACGAAGATGTTGCGCGACTGTTCGAACAGTTCATCCATGCCCGCCTTGCCGGCCCCGGATACCGACTGGTAGGTCGACACGACGACGCGCCGGATCTTCGCGGCATCATGCAGCGGCTTCAGCGCGACAACCATCTGCGCGGTCGAGCAATTGGGATTGGCGATGATGTTGCGCGCCTTGTATCCGTCGATCGCGTCGGGGTTCACCTCGGGCACGATCAGCGGCACATCGGGGTCCATGCGGTAGAGCGAGCTGTTGTCGATCACCGTGCAGCCAGCGGTTGCAAAACGCGGCGCATGCACCTTGGTCGCATCGGAGCCGATGGCAAAGAGCGCGATATCCCATCCTGCCGGGTCGAAATGCTCGATATTCTGGATTTTGAGCGTCTGGCCGGTTTCACCATATTCGATCGTCTCACCCGCCGAGCGCGACGATGCGACCGCGGCGATTTCGTCCGCCGGAAACTGGCGCTCCGCCAGGATGTTCAGCATTTCGCGCCCGACATTGCCCGTAGCGCCCGCAACTACAACTCGATAACCCATTTTCAATTCCTCAAATTCGAACTTGCTATCGGGATAACAAAAAAGGCCGGGATCCCTTTAGCGGATCCCGGCCCTTTCGGTATCTTGGTTATATGCAACCAGACGGGATCAGCCTCAGCCTTCCTGTTTGGTGGTAATAGTGTTGACGCGACGTTCGGCGATACGTGCCTTCTTGCCGGTGCGGCCGCGCAGATAGTACAGCTTCGCACGGCGCACAGCACCACGACGGACAACTTCGATGCTTTCGACATTGGGCGAATAAAGCGGGAATACGCGCTCCACGCCTTCACCGAACGAAATCTTGCGAACGGTGAAGTTCGATCCCATGCCCTTGTTCGAACGCGCGATGCACACGCCTTCGTAATTCTGGATACGGGTGCGATCGCCTTCGATCACCTTCACGCCGACTTTCAGCGTGTCACCGGCCCGGAATTCGGGGATGTTCTTCTTGGCGGCAAGTTCGGCAATCGCCTCTTGCTCAAGCGTCTGGATCAGGTTCATGGCCTGTCTTCTTCCTTCTTCAACTGCACACCAGAGGCAGGTCAGTCCCGAGCGTTCTTGTAACGCTCCCAAAGGTCTGGCCTGCGTAGCCGTGTATCACTCTCGGCCTGTTGTTTCCGCCAGGCTTTGATCTTCGCATGATCCCCCGATCGCAGCACTTCAGGGATCGTGCGCCCTTCCCACTCAGCAGGTCGGGTATAATGCGGATATTCAAGCAGCCCTTGTTCAAAGGACTCTTCATCCCCGCTATCGGGCGCGCCCATTACGCCGGGAAGCAGCCGAATGCAAGCATCTAATAGCATCAGCGCGCCCATTTCTCCGCCGGACAGGATGATGTCGCCCATGCTGACCTGTTCGATTTGCGGCCGCGCCTCGAAAAGCCGTTCGTCAAAACCCTCGAAACGACCACACAGGATGGTGACGCCGGGGCCGGTTGCGAGTTTCCGCACATGCTGTTGCGTCATCGGTCTGCCGCGCGGCGTCATCGCCAAAACCGGCAAATCAGGCGCTTTTTCAATAGCATGGTCGACCGCTGCCGCCATGACGTCAGCCTTCAGCACCATCCCCGCCCCGCCACCCGCAGGGGTATCGTCGACAGTGCGATGCCTGTCGGTTGCAAAATCGCGGATCTGGATGGGGGCGCAGGCCCACTTTCCCTCCGCCAGGGCACGGCCAGCCAGCGATACGCCCAATGGACCGGGGAACATCTCCGGATAAAGGGTGAGGATTTGGGTCTGGAAGGTCATGGTTCAGACCATTGGCCGTCGGCGATGACTTTGGGCAAATCGGCGATCGTCAGCCGCAGTTCATATAAATCACAGCCGTTGATGCCCATGTCCTGATAGATAGCACCGTCCAATATATCGTCGGAAACGGCCCAGGCGCTTGGCTTTTTTCGCAACCTATGCTCAATTTCGACGCGTTCCATCACACCGTCCAATTCTCGACCTTCAACTCCGGCACATCGGCAAAGTCGGCTTCGTTGTTCGTGATAATTGTTGCGCCAATGCTCAATGCGTGCGCGGCCAGCAACCGGTCGAAACGGGAACGTTTGAACGGCAGATTCGCATATGCACGAGCTGCAGCTTCATCAAAGGCGATTATCGGCACGACGCTCACAAAGTCTTCGACAACCTTATGATCCGGTGGATGGCCGAGATTTCCGCCCAATGCGATTTCCGCGTAACTTATCGCTGAAATCGCGATCTCGCCCACTTCGCATTCCGCCAATCGTGAACGCAGTTCGGGATGGGAACCAAGCATCGCATAAATGGAACAATCGGAATCAAGTAGATAACGGATCATTCTGATTCGCTGGCCTTCCGCGCCGCTATCGCGCTCGGGCGTTCGTCAAAATCGCGCCGTTCCGGCACGTGCAGGCCTTTTGCCTTACCCCAGAATTTATCAACATTGATCTTCTGCCTGGCAGGCGCTTTGGCGCGAATGTGCAGTTCGCC
>JADLBY010000134.1 GCA_020847445.1 Sphingomonadaceae bacterium
CCGGCGGGCCGGTGCTTGCCTATTGCCGTTCGGGAACGCGCTCGACGCTGCTCTGGGCACTCTCCGAGGCGAGCCAGGGCGGCGATCCCGATGCGCTGACCAATATGGCGGCCAAGGCAGGCTATGATATCAACCCGGTCCGTCCCCTGATGGACATGCTGAAGGCGAAAGCCTGAAAGGTGGACAGCATAGGGATCGAACTGGCCAAGCTGGGCGGATCGATTGCCGCCATCCTGTTCCTTGCCTGGCTGGCAAAGCAGCTACACCTCGGCGGCGATCTGCGTATCCGCGACGAGGCACATGCGCGGGCATTGGCGGACGAGGCAGTTTGCGGTTACCAGCCGGTGGATATCATTATCGACAGGGCCGGTATCGGCGCGCTGATGAAAGACGCGCAAGGCCGCCACATGCTGATCCGCCGTCACGGCGCCGCCTTCGTTGCCCGCCTGCTGGACCGGCACAGCGAATCGCGGCTCGACCATAATTTCCTGACCATCGGGACGGGCGAAAAGACATTCGGCAAGGTGACGCTGAACCTTGGCAGGGATGCGCAATATTGGGCCGCCGGGCTGCGGCACATGGCGGTATAGGACAGGGGCATGCCAGATCTTTTCAATCCCGTGGACTATGCCGTGCCGCTTTTCATCCTGCTGATCATCATCGAGATGCTGTGGGCGCGAAAAAAGGCGCCTGAGAAATATGAACCCAGAGACACGCTGGTCTCGCTGGCTTTCGGCACGGGCAGCACCGTCGCAGGCGCGCTGACCGGCGGGCTGGTATTTGCGATGATGCTGTGGCTCTACCAGCATCGCCTGTTCGACATCGGCTGGGCATGGTGGGCGTGGATCGCCTGCTTCATCCTCGACGACCTGGCCTATTATGTCTTCCATCGCTGCGCGCACCGGGTCCGCTGGTTATGGGCAAGCCATGTCAACCACCATTCGAGCCAGCACTACAATCTGTCGACCGCGCTGCGGCAGACATGGACGGGCTTCATCGCGGTCAATTTCATCTTCCGCATGCCGCTGGCGCTGGCGGGATTCCATCCGGCGATGATCGCCTTTTGCGGCGGTATCAACCTGATCTATCAGTTCTGGATCCATACAGAGGCGGTGGGGCGGATGCCGCGCTGGTTCGAAGCGGTGATGAACACGCCGTCGCACCACCGCGTCCACCATGCGACAAACCCGCGCTATCTTGACGCCAATTATGCCGGGGTTTTCATCATCTGGGACAGGATGTTCGGTAGCTTCACCCCCGAAACCGATGAAGAAAATATCCGCTATGGCATCGTCAAACAGCTGGGGACATTCAATCTGCTGTACAGCGTCTTCCACGAATGGATCGGTATAGCGAGAGATGTCTGGTCCGCGCCCTGGCAGCACAAAATGGGCTATATCTGGCGCCCGCCGGGCTGGAGCCATGACGGCAGCCGCGACACCAGCGACAGCATCAAGGCGCGTTGGCAGGCCCGCCGGTCAGCCGAAAACCCTATTTCCCCAGATGCATGAAATCGCGGCGATAGCTGCGCAAATGCGCGCCGCCATCGACGAAAAGGATCTGCCCGGTCACATGCCGCGCGCCGGCCAGATAGAGCACCGCCTCGGCAATCGCCCGCGCCTCGGGCAGCTTGCCGAGCGGCATTTCATCGTTCAGCCGCGCCATTAACGCATCGTCATAATCGTCGGTCGGGATCACCAGCCCCGGCGCGACGCCATTCACCCGCGCGCGATGGCCGAAGGCGGCCGCCAGCGAACGGACCGATCCGGCAAGCGCCTGCTTTGAAAGCGTATAGCTCAACTGGTCGCCATTGGGGTTGGTGATGCGCTGGTCGACGATGTGGACGATGGCGGGTTGCGCCGTTCCGCCTGCTGCCTGCACCAGTGCACGGCTCAACAGCACCGGCGCGAACAGGTTGAGCCGGAAATGCGCATCGAGCGTATCGGGAGACAGGCTTTCCCATCCGTCCTGCCCGAACAAGGCGGCGTTGTTGACAAGCAGATCGGGCGCGCGCCCGAAATGGGCAACGACTTCGTGCATCAGCCTGTCCGCCGCACCCTCTGCCGAAAGGTCGGCGGGGAAATAGTGCCAATCGGCCGCGCTGCGTTGGAGAGTTGCCGCAAGCGCCGCTTCGGGCGCGCCGTCGCCATGGCTGGTGAGCGCAAGATCATAGCCTGCATCGGCGAGGTCGCCCGCGATGGCCGCGCCAAGCCGCCGCATTCCGCCGGTCACCAGCGCGAGCGGGCGTGTCACTTGCGATGCCTTGTCAGCGTGATGCCGATCGATTCACCATCCTCCGAAATCGCCAGCTTGATGATTTTGACGGTTACATTCTGCACACGCGCGTCGGCGGCGAACAGCTTGTCGATGATATGGTCGGCGACCGCCTCGATCAGCGTGAAATGCACCCCTTCGGGAAAGACCGTCGCGGCCTCCTTGATCGCCATATAGTTTTTCGACGCCGAAAGCGGCGTATCGGGCGCATAATGCGGTGCGACCTCAAGGTCAGCGCTGACAGAAATGTGCAGCGGCTGCGGCAGGTGCGTTTCCTGGCTATAGATGCCGGTGAGCACATTGACGTGCAGATCGTGCACTTCGAGGGTGAGAAGATCGTTCATAGCGTCCATATATTGTCAGAATTGGCTGACGCCAATCGCCGCACCAGCCCTCTCTCCCGCCCGTCCTCCCTGATGGTATCCTGTCGGGAGGACGGGTGGGGGAGAGGGCTGGTGCTGTAACCCATCAAGAGCGCGACCATCGGGCGAAGATGGCGGTTGGCAGCAATAGCCCCCTTGCCTGCTCGCGCACAGCCAGTTCGCCAAATTCAACCTTGCCGGGCAGGTCGGCAAAATGCGCCTGCACGAGGTTGCCCAATGCGAGCGCCGACATGCGCACGGCATAGACGGTGAGGAACAGGAAGCGCGAATTGGCGTCGAGCAGCTGGCGGCAATTGGCAATCAGCGGCGCCAGGTCCTCCTCCAGCCGCCAGACCTCGCCATCGGGGCCACGGCCATATTTGGGCGGATCGAGCAAGATGCCGTCATAACGCCGCCCGCGCCGCACCTCGCGCGCGACGAACTTGGCCGCATCGTCGACGATCCAGCGGATGGGGCGTTCCGACATGCCGGAAAGTGCGGCATTTTCGCGTGCCTGCGCCACCGACTTTTTCGAGGCATCGACATGCACCATCTGCGCGCCCGCCGAGGACAGCGCCAAGGTGCCGACGCCGGTATAGCCGAACAGGTTCATGCAATGCGGTTCGGAAACGCCTTCGATTTCGCCCCTCATCCAGCGCCAGACGGGGTCCATATCGGGAAAGAAACCCAGATGACGGAAAGGGGTGCAGTTGGCGGTGAAGCTGACTTCATCATTCCAGCGGAGCGGCCAGCCCTCTTGCGGTACCGGCCTGTCATAATACCAGCGGCCGCCGCCATCCTCGTCCGACCCGGGAATGAATTCGCCATCGGCCTGCCAGTCGGCTGTCGCCGCTTCCCACATCGCCTGCGGTTCGGGGCGGATGAAGCGGCGGGGGCCATAGGCCTCGAGCTTGCGGCCATTGCCGCTGTCGATCAGCGTGTAATCGGGCCTCGGCTCGCTGACGAGGGTGACGAAATCAGGTGCGAGCGGCATGGCCCAGCACATGGTCGCGCACCGCGCCATAATCCGAAGGCAGCACGATGAAGCGCTCTTCGCGGTCGAACAGATTGCCGACGCGCGCGGGGAGCGAAGGGCGCATGCCCGTTGCCCGTTCGACCGCGTCGGGGAATTTCGCCGGGTGCGCGGTTGCCAGCGTCACCACCGGAATGTCGGCAGCGATGCCGGAATTGCGCGCGGCGTGGAGCGCGATGGCGGTGTGCGGGTCGATAATCTCGGCGCACTTTTCCGCCGCCCAGCGCATCGCCCCCGACATTTCGTCGGCATCGGCGCGCATGCTTTTGAACAGGCTTGCCCGCCCGCGCATGTCGGCGGAAAGCGCGGTCTTGCCCATCTGTTCGAACACTTTCATGCGCGATGCGGTCGTCGCTCCGTCGCGGCCTTCAAGGTCGAACAGCAACCGTTCGAAATTGCTCGAGACCTGGATATCCATCGACGGCGCGGCGGTCGGCGTGACCGTTCCGACCGAATAATCGCCCCTGGCGAGCGCGCGGTGAAGGATATCGTTGACATTGGTGGCGACGATCAGCCGCTCAACCGGCAATCCCATGCGCGCCGCGACATAACCTGCAAAGACATCGCCGAAATTGCCGGTGGGCACCGAGAAGGCGATCTTGCGTTCGGGCGCGCCCAATTGCAGCGCGGCCCAGAAATAATAGACGACCTGCGCCATCAGCCGCGCCCAGTTGATCGAATTGACCGCCGACAATGTAATCGCGCTGGTGACTTCGGCATCGCCGAACATGCGTTTCACCATCGCCTGCGCATCGTCGAAACTGCCTTCGATGGCGATATTATGCACGTTGGGCGCAAGCACCGTCGTCATCTGCCGCCGCTGCACGTCGGACACACGGCCATGCGGGTGGAGCATGAATATCTCGATATTCTCGCGCCCTGCGACCGCGTGGATGGCAGCCGAGCCGGTATCGCCCGAGGTCGCGCCGACAATGGTCAATGCCTTGTCGCCCCCGCTCAAAAACCGCTCGAACAAATGCCCCAGCAGTTGCAGCGCAACATCCTTGAACGCCAGCGTCGGGCCGTGGAACAGTTCGAGCAGCCATTGCTGCTGGTCAAGCTGGGTCAGCGGCGTCACCGCCGCATGCGAGAAACTGCCATAGGCCGCCGCGCACAACCCGCGCAACTCGTCTTCGCCCAGGCTGCCTGCGGTAAAGGGGGCCATCACCTTGGCGGCAAGTTCCACATAGGACAGGCCCCGCATCGCGGCGATTTCAGCATGGGTGAATGTCGGCCATGCGCCGGGGACGTAAAGCCCACCATCGCTTGCGAGCCCCGCCAGCGTCACCCCCGCAAAGTCGAGGTTCGACGCATTTCCCCTGGTGCTGATATAGTGCATGACGCGCGCGGCGTTAGCGGGTGCAGCAATAAGGCGCAAGTGCGCGCGCGATTCCAAGGGGTTTTCCTTTGGCCAAAGCGCGGGTAAGGCGCGGGCCCATGACTATCGACAAGACTTTCGACCCGGCAGCAATCGAAACCAAATGGTTCGAACATTGGGAAACGAGCGGCGCCTTTCGCCCCGACCGCCCTGATGCGCAACCCTTTACCATCGTCAACCCGCCGCCGAACGTCACCGGCAGCCTGCATATCGGCCATGCGCTCGACAATACGCTGCAGGACATATTGATCCGCCACGCCCGTCTGCAGGGCAAGGATGCGCTGTGGGTGGTGGGCATGGACCATGCCGGGATCGCGACCCAGATGGTGGTCGAACGCCAGCTGGAGGAGCGGCAGGACAAGCGCACCAATTACAGCCGCGAACAATTTGTCGACATCGTCTGGAAGTGGAAGGCCGAAAGCGGCGGGCAGATCACCCGCCAGCTGCGCCGCCTCGGCTGTTCGATGGACTGGGCGAACGAACAGTTCACCATGGACCCGCATTTCAACCGCGCGGTGATCAAGGTCTTTGTCGATCTGTACAATCAGGGACTGATCTATCGCGACAAAAGGCTGGTCAACTGGGATCCCAAGCTGAAGACCGCGATTTCGGATCTGGAGGTCGAAACCCGCGAGGTGAAGGGCCATTTCTGGCACTTCCGCTATCCGCTCGCCGATGGCGTCAAGCTCGATAGCGGCGCAGACCATATCGCCGTGGCCACCACGCGCCCCGAAACCATGCTCGCCGACATGGCGGTCGCGGTGAATGCCGAGGATCCGCGCTATAAGAGCGTGATCGGCAAATTTGTCGAGCTGCCGATCACCGGTCGTCGCGTGCCGATCGTGGCGGACGAACATGCCGATCCGGAACTGGGTTCGGGCGCGGTGAAGATCACGCCCGGACATGATTTCAACGATTTCGAGGTGGGCCGGCGCGCCGGGATGAAGCCCGGCGACATGCTCAACATGTTCGATGCCGAGGCGCGCGTCGTGCAATGTGGCGGCATTCCCGACGATCTGGTCGGCATGGATCGCTTCGATGCGCGTGCTGAAGTGGTCGCGCGGATGAAGGCGCTGGGCCTTCTTGTTCCGCATATCGTCAAGGACAAGGATGGTACGGAAAGCGAACTCGATGCCGAGCCGCGCACGATCCAGACGCCCTTTGGCGATCGCGGCGGTGTGGTGATCGAACCCTGGCTGACCGACCAATGGTATGTCGATGCCGAAACGCTCGCACAGCCGCCGATACAGGCGGTGCGCGACGGGCGGATCGAAATCGTGCCGAAAAGCTGGGAAAAGACCTTCTTCAACTGGATGGAAAATATCCAGCCCTGGTGTGTTTCGCGGCAGTTATGGTGGGGGCACCGGATTCCGGCTTGGTTCGACGCCGATGGCAACTGCCATGTGGCGGAGGATGAGGCTGCGGCGCAGGCGCTGGCGGGCGAAGGCGTAGCGCTCACGCAGGACAATGACGTCCTCGACACCTGGTTTTCGTCGGCGCTATGGCCGTTTGGCACGCTCGGCTGGCCTGACCAGACCGAGGCGTTGAAGCGCCATTATCCCAATGACGTCCTCATCTCCGGCTTCGACATCCTCTTTTTCTGGGATGCGCGGATGGCGATGCAGGGGATGCACTTCATGCAGGAAGTGCCGTGGAAGACGCTCTATCTGCACGGGCTGGTGCGCGCGGCGGACGGTCAGAAAATGTCCAAATCGAAGGGCAATGTCGTCGATCCGCTGATCCTGATGGACAAATATGGCGCCGATGCGCTGCGTTTCTTCATGGCGGCGATGGAAAGCCAGGGCCGCGACGTGAAGATGGATGAGCGCCGCGTCGAGGGCTATCGCAACTTCGCCACCAAATTGTGGAACGCCGCCCGTTTCGCCCAGGCGAACGGCATCGGCGCGAGCACCACGCTGCGCGCGCCCGAGGCCAGTCTTGCGGTCAACAAATGGATCATCGGCGAGGTTGTCGAAACGCTGGCGAAGCTCGACAAGGCATTCGGCGAATATCGTTTCGACGCGATGGCCGATACGATCTACCAGTTTGCCTGGGCTACCTTCTGCGACTGGTATCTGGAACTGATCAAGCCTGTCCTTTCTCCCCTCCCGCATGCGGGAGGGGCCGGGGGTGGGCTTGAGGACGGTGAGGTCGGGCGCTCGCCTACGGCGAGCCCCACCCCTAACCCCTCCCGAATGCGCGAGGGGGATGAGGCTCAGGAAACCCGGGCCGTTGCGGGCTGGGTGATCGACCAGATCCTCGTCATGCTCCATCCCTTCATGCCCTTCATCACCGAAGAGCTGTGGCATGCGATGGGCGCACGTAATTATGACCTGATCGTCGCCAAATGGCCGGAGCCCAAGGCCAAACTCGATCTTGCCGCCGGGGCCGAAATCAACTGGCTGATCCAGCTGGTCAGCGAAGTGCGCAGCGCCAAGAACGAACTGGGTATCGCGCCCGGTGCGCGCCTCAACGCCTTTGTCCGCGATGCTTCGCCCGAAACGCTGGCGCGGATCGAACGGCAGGCGGGGGCGATTGCCCGGCAGGCGCGGCTCGACAGCATCGCGAATGCAGAGGCGCCGGCAGGTGGCGTGGTGCAGATCGTGGTCGATGAGGCGACGTTCGTGATCCCGCTCGAAGGCATCATCGATCTCGACGCCGAACGCGCGCGTATCAGCAAGGCGATCGAAGCGGCGGCGAAGGAAGCGAAATCGCTCGAAGGCCGCTTGTCGAACCCCGCTTT
Source organism: Sphingomonadaceae bacterium (assembly GCA_020847445.1). Classification (GTDB taxonomy): domain Bacteria; phylum Pseudomonadota; class Alphaproteobacteria; order Sphingomonadales; family Sphingomonadaceae; genus Sphingorhabdus_B. The sequence goes on from JADLBY010000134.1 coordinate 7,791, forward strand.
CGTCGAAAAGGCCAAAGCCGAAGCCGTCGAAAAGGCCCGCGCCGACCATGCCGAAAAGGTGGCCGATGTCGAACGGCTGCGTGCGGCGCTTTCGCGGCTGGGATGAAGGCCGCAAGACGCCTTTATCACGGCGCAAAATCGGTTTAGGGTTTCCCCTGTGTCGACATTCGTGCGGCGTTCAGGGGAAGGAAGCTAGCCAGAGGCAATGGATATCTACCTGCCTATAGCCGGGCTGTCGGTAAACATCGTCGTGATAATCCTGCTCGGCGGCGCGGTCGGCATGCTTTCGGGCATGTTCGGCGTTGGCGGCGGGTTTCTGACCACCCCCTTGCTCATTTTCTACGGCATTCCGCCGACGGTTGCGGCAGCCTCAGCCTCGACGCAGGTGACAGGTGCCAGCGTCTCCGGCGTGTTCGCGCATATGCGGCGCGGCGGGGTCGATTTCCATATGGGCGCGGTGCTGGTGGTCGGCGGGCTGTTCGGCACGCTGTTCGGGGCAATGCTGTTCGAGATGCTCGAAAATTGGGGGCAGGCCGATACCGTCATCAATATTCTCTACACCGTGCTGCTCGGCGGCATCGGTGGGCTGATGGCGAAGGATGCCTGGCAAGCGGTCTCCGCCAAGCGCAGCGGAAAACCGCTCCCCACCAGCAAGCGACGCCACCATCCGCTGGTCGCCAGCCTGCCGGGACGCTGGCGCTTTTACCGCTCGGGGCTCTATATCTCGCCGCTCGCACCGCTGATTCTGGGCTTTATCACCGGCATCCTCACCGTGTTGCTGGGCGTGGGCGGCGGGTTCATCATGGTGCCCGCGATGCTCTATATTCTGGGGATGAGCGCCAATGTCGTGGTCGGCACCTCGCTGTTCCAGATTCTCTTCGTCACCATGTCCTCGACGATGGTGCACAGCCTGACGACAAGGGCGGTCGACATTGTGCTGGCGATATTCCTGCTGATCGGCAGCGTCACGGGTGCCCAGATCGGCGCGCGGCTGGCGCAGCGGATGCGGCCCGATTATCTGCGCCTTCTGCTGGCCGCCATCGTGCTGATCGTCGCGCTGCGCATGGCGCTGGGGCTTGGCTGGCAGCCCGACGAAATCTACACGGTGCAGTTCCTGTGATCGTGCGGCTCCTGCTCGTTCTGGCGTTTCTGCTGCCGCTTCCGGCGCTGGCACAAGGTGCAGGCGAGCCGAAACTGGTGCCCGACGTCTCGCAGCGCAACATCAACATCCAGTCGCGCTTTACCGGGGCCGAACTGCTGATGTTCGGCGCGATCATCTATCCGCGCGGCGTGGCGCCAGAGGGGCAGATCGATGTCGCGGTGGTGCTGCGCGGGCCGACGCGGCCGATTATCGTGCGCGAAAAACAGAAGGTGGCCGGGATCTGGGTCAATGCCGACAGCATCGATTTCCGCTCTGCCCCGGCCTATTATGCGATCGCGTCGTCGCGGCCGATCGACAAGATTGTCGATGCCCGGACGGCGGCAATCTACGAACTGGGTCTGAAGCGGTTGCAGCTTTCACCAACCGGGGAAATCCAGACCCGCGAGGTGCGGCGGTTCACCGACGGGCTGGTTGAACTGAACCGCAAGGACGGGCTGTTCGCCGAGGCTCCGGGCGAAGTCGATATCACCGATCAGGTGCTCTACCGCGCGCGACTGACCCTGCCGTCCAGTGTCCCCGAAGGCCGGTATGTCGCAGAAACGCTGCTGATCCGGAACGGGCGGGTGATCATGGCCGACGACAGCGTCGTGGTGGACATCAGCAAAACCGGCTTTGAGCGTTTCGTGACGATCATGGCGCAGGAATATGGGCTGCTTTATGGCGCATGTGCCGTGCTCATATCGCTGTTTCTGGGGTGGTTTGCAGGCTATGTCTTCGGTCGGCTGTAGCCCGTTCGCCAAATAGGCCCGCAGCCTCAAGCTTAGCCGAAAATTAACCTCACAAGCCTAGTCTGGCACCCGGAACAACAGGGTGATCAGATGACCGACAATTTTTACGGCCGAAACTTTCCGGGCAGCGGCCCAGCGCACGGCGGATCGCAGGAATCGGCCGCGGCTGGCCAGGCCAGCGGATATCCGGCACCCGCCCCTGCGCAGGCACAGCGTCCTGCGCCTGCTGCGGCTCCGGTTGGTTTTGCACCGGCATCGGCCCAGAACAGCACGGCCGCCCCGGTCGCCCGACCGGCCCCGCAGGCCGCATCGCCGTCGGCATCGCCGTCCGCACCTCCGCCCGTGACCGCCAGCGGCATGGCCCAATCGTCGCCGCCCCGCAAAACCCATGAAGCCGCCGAAAGCACGCTGCATGCCATCGGCACGGTGATCGAGATTGCCGGTTCCGGCTCACAGGTCAGCCTGGCCGCCGACAAGGTCAACACGCTGTTGCAGCACCCCGATCCGGCGATTGCCAATGCCGGCCAGGTGGGCAGCCAGATCAAGATCCGCGTCGGCAATGTCTGGCTGCTCGCCAGTATCCGGACGCAGCGTCTGGATTTGACCAAGGCCAATACCATCCTCGCCCAGGTCGACTTTCTTGGCGAAGGCGACGAGGAACGGCTGACCGGGAAAATCTACAACTTCCGCCGAGGTGTGACCCGCTATCCGGTGCCCGGATCGGAAGTGTTTGCAGTGTCGAGCACCGATCTGAAGCAGGTCTATGCTGCGGACAGCCGCGCCCATGTCGAAATCGGTACCGTGTTTCCGACACGCGATATCCGCGGCTCGCTTTATGTCGACGCCATGCTCGGAAAGCATTTTGCGCTGCTGGGTTCGACCGGTACCGGCAAATCGACCAGTGCGGCGCTGATCCTGCACCGGATCTGCGACATCGCGCCCGAAGGCCATATCGTGATGGTCGACCCGCACGGCGAATATAGTGCCGCGTTCAAGGGCAATGGCGCGCTGTACGACGTCAACAACCTCGCCCTGCCTTATTGGATGATGAACTTCGCCGAACATTGCGAGGTCTTCATCACCTCGACCGGCGATGAGCGGCAGATCGATGCCGACATTCTGGCAAAATGCCTGTTGCAGGCGCGCGGCAAGAACCGGATTGCCGAGAGCATCGGCAAACTCACCGTCGACGCGCCAATCCCCTATCTGCTTTCTGACCTGACCAACATCATCCAGAACGAGATGGGCAAGCTCGACAAGGCGACCAACACCGCCCCCTTCATGCGACTGAAGGGCAAGATCGAGGAAATGAAGGCCGACCCGCGCTATAATTTCATGTTTTCGGGCATGCTGGTCGGCGACACCATGACCGAGTTTCTTTCAAAGATTTTCCGTCTGCCCAGCCAGGGCAAGCCGATTTCCATCATCGACGTGTCCGCCGTCCCGTCCGACATCACATCGACCGTGGTGGCGGTTTTGTCCCGGCTGGTGTTCGACTATGCGATATGGTCGCGCAACGAACCGCAACGGCCGATCCTGCTCGTTTGCGAAGAGGCGCACCGCTACATCCCGTCAGACCGTGTCGCGGGGAGCAGCGCGGTGCGCACCATCCTTGAACGTATCGCCAAGGAAGGCCGCAAATATGGCGTATCGCTGGGTCTGATCACGCAGCGCCCGTCGGACCTTGCCGAAGGCGTGCTTTCGCAGTGCGGCACAATCATTTCGATGCGCCTCAACAACGATCGCGACCAGGCCTATGTTCGCGCGGCGATGCCCGAAGGCGCGCGCGGCTTCCTCGATTCGATCCCGGCGCTGCGCAACCGCGAATGCATCATCTGCGGTGAAGGCGTATCGATTCCGATCCGCGTTGCGCTCGACACCCTGGAAGAACAGAAGCGCCCCGCGTCGGAAGATCCGCTCTTCTCGGTCCTGTGGCAGGAAACCGGCGGCGAAGAGGATATTCTCGACCGCGTTGTTCGCCGCTGGCGCTCGCAGGGGCGTTAGAGCCTGTCCCGCTTAGTTGGCAGGCTCTAGACCTAGCGCTTCTCGAACGGCTTCAGACCGCGGCCCAGCCGGTTCGCGCCGAGCACGATCGAATCACCCGACCAGTCGGCAAGGAACACCGTATTCCTGTCGACACCGGTGGCCAGGCTGGCGTCGTTGCCGCTGATCGCAAGGCCTGCGCTGCTGCGCACCCGCCCTTCGGCGGCTACCGCGATGAAGGCGCTGTAATTTTCCTTGTCCTGCCCCTGCACGAACACATTGCCGCTGATCATGCCCGTGGCACCGCCGGGCAGGTCGATCATGTAATTGGTCGCCTGTCCGCGGGTATCGTCAAAGGCGTTGTTCTGGATGATCGCGCGCGCCGCACGGCTTTTGACATAGTGCCCGCCATTGCCGCGTTCGAAACGGCTGCGGGTGACGGTCAGCGACGCGAAATCGCCGATATAGATGCTGTGCGCGCAGGATAGCCCACGATCGCAGCGCCCCAGTTCGGAAAAGGTCGTCTGGTCGATCACGATCTCGCCGCCCGGGTCCTGCGCGGTCAATATCCCCTGCTCGCTGTTGCGGAAGACCGAGCGGGTGACCGCGAGATTGCCTTTTTCAAGGCGGATGCCCGCGCCATTGCCGTCGGGCACCGCCATATTCTGGAAAACCAGCCCGTCGATCGCGGCCGATTGTCCGCGCAGCACCAGCGCTGCCTTGCCTTCGCAAACGCCGCCGTCGAATATCGACCGGCCGGGGACTTCCGCCTTGAACGCAATATGGCCCGCCGATTGCACCGCACATTCGCTATAGCTGCCCGGCGCGATCAGGATCGTGCCCTGGCGGTCGCCGATCGCGTCAACCGCATCGGCCAGACGCGAATAGCTCCGGCCGGTTTCCGCGACCTGAAAGGGGGCCACGCCCTGCTGGGCGGTTGCCGACATGCTGGCGATCACGGCTATCGCCGGGATCAGGAGGATCGGGATTCGTTTCATGGTCGCACCTTCGCTTTGGCCTTGGCGTAAATCTGCCTGCTTCCGGCGATTCCCGCCAGCGGGTTAACCACAGCTGAAATCGGCTGTCCGGTTCAGGGACATGGCTGTGAGCGACATAGCTATACATGGCCGGGCGGTGCCAAGGCTGCTTGCCGGGGCCGCCGCCGCCGCCTATTCATCGCCCGCAAAGCATTGGCGACAGACCGGTGCGAAAAGCGAGGGGGCCGCCGATGCACGCCGTTACCACGACCGAAGTGTTCCTGCTGGCGATGCTGATCATCTTCAGCCTGCCCTATCTGGTCTGGCGGCTGGGGCGGACGGATTATTATGCGCCGCTCGTCGTCGTGCAGATCATCGGCGGCATCCTGCTCGGCCCCGGGGTTTTGGGCGCGGCCTATCCGGAATATTACGCCTTCGTCTTCCGCCCCGATGTGGTGACCGCATTGAACGGCGTGGCGTGGTGGGCGGTGATGATGTTCGTCTGGGTCGCGGGGATCGAACTCGATCTGGACGAGGCCTGGAAGCGCCGCCGCGAAACCGGCGTGACTGCGGGCTTTGCCCTGCTCACGCCGCTGCTGTTCGGCAGCATCGCCGCGATCCTGCTGCTGCAAACCGGCGACGGCTGGGCGGGGGAAAAAGGCGCGCGCTGGCAGGTGATCCTCGGTATCGGCATGGCCTGCGCGGTCACCGCATTGCCGATCCTTGTGCTGCTGATGGAAAAGCTCGAAATCCTGCGTGAGCCGATCGGCCAGCGCATCCTGCGCTATGCCAGTCTGGACGATGTTGCGATCTGGGGGGTGCTCGCGCTGATCCTGCTCGACTGGGAAAGGATCGGGCGGCAGGGGGCGTTCCTTGTGCTGTTTGCCGCGCTGACCTTCGTGGTTCGCTGGCTGATCGTCCGGATTCCCGAACGCGACCGCTGGTATGCCGGGCTGATCTGGCTCGCCGCCTGCGGCCTCGCCGCCGACTGGGCGGGGCTGCACTATATGGTCGGCGCATTCCTCGCGGGTGCGGTGCTCGACAGCAAATGGTTCACGCTCAAGGATATGGACAATTTCCGCAACACCATCCTGCTCGCGGTGATGCCGGTATTCTTCCTGTCGACCGGCCTGCGCACCCAGTGGGATGTTGGCGGCCTCGCCGTGTTCGGCGCGGCGGCGCTGCTGCTGGCGGCGGCGGTCGTCGGCAAGCTGGCGGGAATCCACATCGCCGGGCGCATATTGAAATGGGAAAAGGGTGAGGCGTCGATCATCGGCTGGCTGCTGCAAACCAAGGCGCTGATCATGATCATTTTCGTCAATATCCTTTTGGACAAGGCGATTATCACCAACGAAACCTTCACCGCCTTGCTGCTGATGGCGGTCGCCTCGACGATGCTGACGATCCCGATCGTCACGCCCAAGCTGAAGGCGCTGGCAGGGTTGCTGAAAAAGGCCGGGTGAACTTTCAAAAGCGGCGCCTTGGCCTGAAAGCAAAATTGTAAAAGAGGCGAGAGGGAATGAGGGGGCATTGTCGCGCAAACCCCTCACTTCCTCCTGTCTCCTTCATTCATCATCAAAAGGATGATGGCAGAGGCTATTGACCGGACGACCTGCCAGCGCCCGGATCGCCACACCAGCCATCACTCATTCAGGTTCGGTCGCAGATATTGCCGGGCCTTGTCCATATCCAGCCCGCGCCGTGCGGCATAGTCCGCCACCTGATCCTCGCCGATCCGCGCGACGCCGAAATATTCGGATTGCGGGTGGCCGAAGTAAAAGCCGCTGACGGCGGCGGTCGGCATCATCGCAAAGCTTTCGGTCAGGGTGATGCCGGTGCGGTGGGTCGCGTCGAGCAGATCGAACAATATCGGTTTCAGGCTGTGGTCCGGGCAGGCGGGATAGCCCGGCGCGGGGCGGATGCCGCGATATTGTTCGCGGATCAGCGCCTCGTTGGTCAGCTGCTCGTCGGGCGCATAGCCCCATAGCTGCTTGCGCACATGTTCGTGCATGCGTTCGGCAAAGGCCTCTGCCAGACGGTCGGCCAGCGCCTTCAGCATGATATCCGAATAATCGTCGATATGCGCCTTGAACTCGGCAAGCTTGGACGCAATGCCATGGCCTGTGGTCACGGCAAAGCCCCCGATCCAGTCGCCATCGGGGCTGATGAAATCGGCCAGGCACATATTGGCGCGGCCTTCGCGCTTTGCCACCTGCTGGCGCAGGAAGGGCAGGCGGACATGCTGTTCATCGTCAAGATAGATGACCACATCGTCGCCCTCGCGCGCGCAGGGCCACAGCCCGGCGACGCCGCGTGCGCGCAGCCATTTTTCGGAAATGATCTGGTCGAGCATCGCCTGCGCATCGGCGAACAGCTGTCGCGCGCTTTCGCCGACAACCTCGTCTTCGAGGATCGACGGGTAATTGCCGTGCAATTCCCAGGCGCGGAAGAAGGGCGTCCAGTCGATATAGTTGCGCAGATCGTCAAGCGGCCAATCGTCATAGACATGCACCCCCGGTTGCAGCGGTGCAGGCGGCTTCAGGCTCTCGTCGATTTCAAAGGCGTTGGCGCGCGCTTCCTCCAGCGTCGCCAGCGGCTTTGCGGTCTTGCCCGAACGGGCGTCGCGGATATGGCCATATTCGGTGCGGAGATCGGCGACGAAACTGTCGGCGAGCGTGTCGCTGACCAGCGTGGAGGCCACGCCCACCGCCCTGGAGGCGTCGAGGACATGCACCGTCGGCCCCGCATAGGCCGGTTCGATGCGTAGCGCGGTGTGCGTTTTTGACGTCGTGGCCCCACCGATCAGCAGCGGCATCGTCATGCCTGCGCGCTGCATTTCCTCCGCCACCGTCACCATTTCGTCGAGGCTGGGGGTGATCAGCCCCGAAAGCCCGATCATGTCGGCGTCATTTTCGACCGCGCTTTTGAGGATGTCCTGCCATGGCACCATGACGCCAAGATCGATGACCTCAAATCCGTTGCACTGCAGCACCACGCCGACGATATTCTTGCCGATATCGTGAACGTCGCCCTTGACCGTCGCCATCACGATCCGGCCCTTGCCTTTCGAGCTTTCGTCCTTCTCCGCCTCGATGAAGGGGAAAAGATGGGCGACCGCCTTTTTCATCACGCGTGCGGATTTGACGACCTGCGGCAGGAACATCTTACCGCTGCCGAACAGATCGCCGACGACGTTCATCCCGTCCATCAGCGGGCCTTCGATCACCTCGATCGGGCGGCCGCTACGTTCCTTGACTGCCAGCCGCGCTTCTTCGGTGTCCTCGACGATATGCGCGTCGATGCCCTTGACCAGCGCATGTTCGATACGCCGTTCGACGCTCCACCCGCGCCATTCGGCGGCGGCCTTTTCCTGCGCCGCGTCGGTGCCCTTATACCGCTCTGCCAGCGCGATCAGGCGCTCGGTCGCGTCCGGATCCCTGTTCAGGATCACATCCTCGCAGGCGTTGCGCAGTTCGGGATCGATCGTGTCATAGACATCGAGCTGGCCTGCATTGACGATCGCCATGTCGAGCCCGGCGGGAATCGCATGATAGAGAAACACGCTGTGCATCGCGCGGCGGACCGGCTCGTTGCCACGGAAGCTGAACGACAGGTTCGAAAGTCCGCCCGAATAGTGCGCATGCGGGCACAGCTCGCGCAATTCGCGCACCGCCTCGATGAAGTCGACGCCGTAATTATTATGCTCCTCGATACCCGTGGCGACCGCGAAGATATTGGGGTCGAAGATGATGTCCTCGGGCGGGAAGCCGATACCGATCAGCAGGTCATAGGCGCGCTTGCAGATCGAAACCTTGCGTTCCTGTGTATCGGCCTGCCCGGTTTCGTCGAAGGCCATCACGACGATGGCGGCACCATAGGCCATGCACAGCCGGGCGTGATGCAGAAAGGCTTCTTCGCCTTCTTTCATGCTGATCGAATTGACCACCGGCTTGCCCGAAACGCATTTCAGCCCGGCCTCGATCACGCTCCATCTCGACGAATCGATCATCACCGGCACGCGCGCGATATCGGGTTCGGCGGCGATGCGTTTCAGGAAGGTGGTCATCGCCAGTTCGGCGTCGAGCAGACCCTCGTCCATATTGACGTCGATAATCTGCGCACCGTTTTCGACCTGATCGCGCGCGACCTCGACCGCAGCGTCATAATCGTCGGCAAGGATCAGTTTCTTGAACTTGGCCGATCCGGTGACGTTGGTGCGTTCGCCGATATTGACGAAGCGGGATGTGTTGAGGGTCATGACAGCATAGCTTCTTTTGTCTCGTCATCCCCGCGCAGGCGGGGATTCATCACCCGCCGGTGCAGTTCAGATTTCAGGTGATGGGCTCCCGCCTTCGCGGGAGTGACGAAATATGGTTTTTTGCCCCTCACGCGGCCATCACAAAGGGCTCCAGACCCGCCAGCCGCGTCACCACCGGCGCGGTCGGCACCTGCCTCGGCGCGCGGTCGGCCACGGCCTTGGCGATCGCGGCGATATGCGCAGGCGTGGTGCCGCAGCAGCCACCGACGACATTGACCAGCCCTTCGTCAAGCCAGGCCTCGATCAGCCTCGCGGTCGCCTCGGGCAGCTCGTCATACTGGCCGAGCTCGTTGGGCAGACCCGCATTGGGATAAGCCATCACCAGCGCGTCGGCCTGTTTGGCGAGTTCGGCCAGATAGGGACGCAGCAAATCCGCCCCGAACGAGCAGTTCAGCCCGATGGTCAGCGGTTTCACATGGCGGATGGTGCTCCAGAAACCCTGCACCGTATGACCCGACAAGTTGCGCCCGGCCATGTCGGTGATCGTCATCGAAATCATCAGCGGCACGTCGCGCCCGCTCGCCTCCGCTGCCTCCTGCGCGGCCATCGCGGCGCATTTGGCGTTCAGCGTGTCGAAGATCGTCTCGATCAGCAGGAAATCGACCCCGCCCGCGATCAGCGCATCGCACTGCTCGCGATAATCGGCCTTCAGCGTGTCGAAATCGATCTCGCGATAGCCCGGATCGTTGACGTCGGGCGACAGCGACAGCGTCTTGTTGGTCGGGCCGACCGAACCGGCGACAAAGCGGCGCAGGCCGTCTTTTGCCTCTGCCTTGTCTGCGCAAGCCCGCGCCAGTTTCGCGCTTTCGACATTGATCTGCCGCACCAGATGCTCGCAGCCATAATCGGCCATGGCGACGCGGGTGGAGCTGAAGGTGTTGGTCTCGATCATGTCCGCGCCCGCCTCCAGATAGGCGTCGTGGATCGCGCCGATAATATCTGGCCGGGTGATCGAGAGCAGGTCGTTATTGCCCTTCTGGTCCTTCGCCAGATCGAGACTGCCGCGATAATCGGCTTCCTCGAGCTTGTGGCGCTGGATCGCGGTGCCATAGCCGCCGTCGAAGACGAGGATGCGTTCGCGGCAGCGGCTGGTGAAGAGTTCGCGTGCGTTCATGCCGCAGCCTCCTGTGCGGTTTCGACCGGGCGTTTGCCGAGCAGGTGGCAGATGGCATAGCTCAGCTCTGCCCGGTTCAGGGTGTAGAAATGGAACTGGCGGACGCCACCCGCATATAATCTGCGGCACATTTCGGCGGCGATGGTGGCCGCGACCAGCTGGCGCGCCGCCGGATGGTCGTCGAGCCCGTCGAACAGGTGCGCCATCCATTCGGGAATGGCGGTGCCCGTCATCTTCGACATGCGCTGGATCGCGGCGAAGTTGGAAACCGGCATGATGCCGGGGACGATTTCGGCATCGACACCCGCGCCGGCGGCCGCATCGCGGAAGCGGAAAAAAGTGTCGGGTTCGAAAAAGAACTGGGTGATCGCGCGGCTGGCCCCGGCGTCGAGCTTGCGCCTGAGAAAGTCGATGTCCGATTGCGCAGTTGCGGCTTCGGGATGGGTTTCGGGATAGGCGCTGACCGAAATTTCGAACGGATGCAGCTTGCGCAACCCTTCGACCAGTTCGGCGGCGCTGGCATAGCCCTGCGGATGCGGCTCGAACCGGCCGCCTGCATTGGGCGGATCGCCGCGCAACGCGACGATGTGGCGCACGCCTGCCGCCCAATAGGCATTGGCGACCTCGGCAATCTCGTCCCGGCTGGCATCGACACAGGTCAGGTGCGCGGCGGCGGGGATGGCGGTTTCACGAGCGATACGCGCGACGGTATTGTGCGTGCGTTCGCGCGTCGATCCGCCCGCGCCATAGGTGACGCTGACGAAACGGGGGGCGAGCGGGGCGAGCGTGACGATCGCATCCCACAACTGCTCCTCCATTTTTTCGGTCTTGGGGGGGAAGAATTCAAAGCTGATCTCGGCGTCGCCGGGCAGCCCTGCAAAGAGCGAGCTGGCGAGCGCGCGACGCGATTCGGCCGTCTGGTCGAGCGGCAATATCATGCAACATTCCTAAGCAATGGGGGCCTCAATCTGGGGGATTCGCTGGCTGTCTGGCCGCGTTGGCCGAGCCAGATCTTGACCGCAAGCGTGCCGCCTGCGAGCGTTTCGGTGCGTCCGGCAACCAGCCCCGCTGCGGCAAAGGCCCGCGCGATGCTCTCGTCGCTGAAGCCGAGCCGCGCATGGGCGTGCACGCTGCGCAATTCTTCCAGATCGTGCGACGCAAAGTCGACGACCATCAACCTGCCGCCGGGCACGAGCACGCGCGCTGCCTCTGCTATCGCCCGTTCGGGATGCTGGGCATAGTGCAGCACCTGGTGGAACAGGATCGTATCGAAACCGGCATCGGGGACTGGCAGGCCGTTAAAATCGCCGAGCACGATTTCGGTATGCGCCTGCACCGATGCTGCATCGGGCAGCCCCGCCAGCTTGGCGCGCGCCAGCCGCAGCATCTCGACGCTGTTGTCGAGCGCGACGAACCGGTCGGCACCCTTCGCGAACAATTCGATCATCCGTCCGGTGCCGGTGCCGATGTCGAGCACACGGCCGAGCGGGGTTTCTTCCAATATCGTCCGCATCGCGGATTCGACCTCGGCCTCGGCAATGTGCAGCGACCGGATCCGGTCCCACTCGGCGGCATGGGCATCGAACCAGGCCGCCGCCATGGCGGTGCGCGCCGAGCGGACTTCCTCCAGCCGGGCAAGGTCGCGCAGCACGGGCTTTGAATCCTCGGTGCCCGGCAGGCTGAACAGCGGTTCGATCGCGGGATGCGCCAGCATCGGGCCGGGACGCAGGAAAACCCAGGCGCCTTCGCGGCGGCGCTCGGCGATCCCGGCTTCGTCCAATATCTTGATATGCCGTGACACACGCGGCTGGCTTTGCCCCAAAATCTGCACAACCTCGCTGACCGACAGCTCCAATTGCCGTATCAACAGCGTGATTCGCAACCGCGTCGGATCGGCAAGCGCGCGCATTATGTTGAGCAAAGGCGTCATTGCGACGGGATATAAAGAAATCTTTATATGATGTCAATTGGCGCATTTGTGACATATTTTTGAACCGCTGGTCGTCAAATGCGGTCAAACGGGCGCACTCTACGCATTTTGTAGAAAAAACCCGATTGCGTTGGAAGTTTGAAGCCGCTAGTGCAGCCTTCGCAAGCCAAGCTATGCACAATGCATGCTGCTTGTCAGGTTTTCTGAAGTTCTTTGTTAGGGGGATTTCCCAAATGAAAAAGATTGCTGTTTCTCTCGTTCTCGCTTCGGCAATGGCTCTCGCTGCTTGCTCGGGCGCTGAAGAAGCCACCACCGAAGAAGCTACTGCCGGTGCAGAAGAAGCTGCTACCGACGCCGCTGCTGGCGCCGAAGCTGCTACCGACGCTGCCGCTGGTGCAGAAGCTGCTGCTACCGACGCTGCCGCCGCCGCTGGCGACGCTGCCGAAGCTGGCAAGGACGCTGCTGCCGCCGCTGGCGACGCTGCTGCCAAGGCTGGCGACGCTGCTGCAGCTGCTGGCGAAGCAGCCAAGGAAGCTACCAAGTAATAGCTTTCCGGCTTACAGCTAGAAATCGAAAGGGGCTGTCCTGCATTGCAGGGCAGCCTTTTTCTTTGCACTCACGCCCGGCCAAATGTAGCATTTGACGATGCGCTGCTGCCTGTCGTTTCTCCTGCTGCTGTCCGCTTGCGGCCCCGCACCGACCGACCCCGGGCCGGGCGGCGTGAGCGTGGAGGATGCGCAGGCGCTCGACGCGGCGGCCGCCAAGCTGGAGAAAGAGCAGGCCGATCCGCCGATGCTGCCCGAACAGACCGGCGAGTAACGACCTGCCGTCAGACCCCTAGCGGTGATGGATGGCCACCGCCCGCGAAACCGCCTGCATCATCGCCATCCGCGCCGGGATCGACGATGTCGTGCTCGCGATCATCACCACCACCGCATAGCGCGTTCCATCGGGCGCGGTCATGATGCCGATATCATTATAGCCCGTCGATACCGGCGCGAGTTCCTGCCCGGTTCCGGTCTTGTGGCCAAAGCGCCAGCCAGCGGGCACGCCAGCCTTCAACCGGTTCGGACCGCTTTTGGTGCGTTCCAGCATCGCCAGCAACAGGCGGGTCGAGGCGGGCGAAAGCAATTCGCCGCGTGCCAGACGGGCGAGCGCGCCGGCGATGGCATCGGGGGCGGCACCGTCGACGGGGTCGGCCAGATAGGCATCGAGCGCCGCCTTTCGCCTTTCCAGCGGCAATTCTGCACGCGCGGCATAGAATCGCCGGCCGATCGAATAGTCCTGCTGCCAGCTCAATCCCGCAATCTGGCTTTGCATCAACCGTTCGCCGGGGCCGAACCGGATCTTCCCGAGCCGCTTGCGCTCAATGAAATTGCGCACCGCTTCGGGCCCTCCCGCCGTGCGCAACAGGCTGTCATTCGCCGTATTGTCGCTGGCGGTGATCGCCTGTTCGAGCAGGCTGAGCACGGTTTCCTCAACCGCCCCGTTGGCAATCACACGGTCCCGGATCGGCTGGTGGAATACGGCAAGGTCCGACATGGTGATGCGGACGGTCTGGTCGAGCCGCACCCGTCCGCTGTCGACCTGATCGAGGATCGTCATCGCCACCCACATTTTCGACACGCTCTGCTGCGGGAAATATTCCCCCAGCCGCTTGCCTGTCACCCAGTCGCCATCGATCCGCTGCACGGCGATGCCCGTCCGGCCCGGAAACTGGCGCCAGGCTGCATCAATGTCGGCCACCAGCTGATCGGGGGCAGTGGACCGGGCGACCCGCGCCGGTTCCGGCGGACGCGGGGTCGGGCGCTGCACCGGCGGCGGGGCAGGCTGGGTCACGATCACGCGCGGCTTGGATTGGGCTTGCGGCGGTATTCTGGCGGGTGCCGATACACAGCCGCCAAGTGTCGCCAGCAACAAGACAATCAAAGCCGATCTCGCGAACATCTGCACTGCTTACTCCTGAAAATTTTACAAAACATGACTAGCGGTCAATATCGGCCCGGGAAAGCGCCCGGACCCAGCTTTGCGGCCAGTCGAGTCTGTCCGTCCGACAAAGCGTTGGCCATTAAATCCAAGGTTATAGAAACCGATATTACTTGACCTGAACGGGATGGCGTAGTTGTCCTGACGCAATCAAAATCACTCGCGGGAGCATGATCCATGTCCGAAGAAGGCCTTTTTATCGGTTCGACCGCAGAAGGCGCGCGTCAGGCCATCAACTGGAAAAGGGCTAACCGCCACGGACTGATCGCGGGCGCGACCGGCACCGGCAAGACCATCACCCTGCAGGTCATGGCAGAAGGTTTTTCGAAGAACGGCGTTCCCGTATTCGTGTCCGATGTGAAGGGCGACCTTTCGGGCATGGCGATGGCGGGCGCCGCCACACAGAAGAATCATGAGATATTCGCCAGCCGCGCACAGGAAATTGGCGACAGCGAATGGGTCTATTCGGACAATCCGGTGCAGTTCTGGGATCTGTTCGGCGAAAATGGCCATCCGGTGCGGACCACGGTTTCCGAAATGGGGCCGCTGATGCTGGCGCGGCTGATGGACCTGAACGAGGTGCAGGAAGGGGTGCTGACCATCGCCTTCCATGTCGCCGACAAGGAAGCGATGCTGCTGCTCGACCTTGACGACCTGCAGGCGATGCTCGTCAACATTGCCGAGCGTGCGGAGGAAATGACCACGACCTATGGCAATGTTTCAAAGCAGAGCGTGGGTTCGATCCAGCGCTCGCTGCTGCAGTTGCGCAGCCAGGGTGGCGACCGTTTCTTTGGCGAGCCCGCGCTCGATCTCGATGATTTCATCGCCTGTGACGACCGGGGACGCGGGATCATCAATATCCTGTCGGCCGAAAAGCTGATGCAGAGCCCCAAGCTCTATTCGACCTTTCTGCTCTGGCTGCTCTCCGAACTGTTCGAAACGCTTCCCGAGATCGGCGATCCGGACAAGCCGAAACTCGTCTTCTTTTTCGATGAAGCGCATCTGCTGTTCAGCGACGCGCCCAAGGCGCTGGTCGAAAAGATCGAACAGGTCGTGCGCCTTATCCGTTCAAAGGGCGTGGGCGTCTATTTCATCACCCAGAACCCGATCGACATACCCGATACCGTCGCCGGACAGCTCAACAACCGTGTCCAGCACAAGCTGAACGCCTTCACCCCGCGCGATCAGGCGGCGGTCAAATCGGCGGCGGAAACCTTTCGCGCCAACCCCAGGATCGATGTCGCCACCGCCATCACCGAGCTGAAAGTCGGCGAGGCGCTGGTATCGGTATTGCAGGCCGATGGCGCGCCGACCCCGGTCGAACGCACGCTGATCAAGCCGCCCGCCTCGCGCACCGGCCCGCTGACCCCGCAGGAACGCGGCGTGATGATCAGCACCGACGCGATTGGCGATAAATATGACGATCTGGTCGATCGCGAATCGGCCGAGGAAATCCTGGCCGCCAAGGGTGCCCAGGCCGCCGCCGCCGCAGAAGCCGCCGAGGCGGCCGAAGATCAGGCCAGGGCCGATGCGATTGCCGCAAAGGAAAAGGCCAAGGCCGATGCCGCCGCCGCCAAGGAGGCCGCGCGCGAAGCCGCACGTCAGGCGCGCGAGGCGGCCAAGCCCAGCATGGCCGAAAAAATGGTGCAGTCGGCGGCGCGTTCGGCGGCAACATCGGTCGGGCGCCAGCTGGCCGGCAATCTGGGCAAGTCGCTGGTGCGCGGAATATTGGGCAGCCTGTTCAAATAGACATGCCGAACGAAATGTGCGGCCGTGCCCAAAAAGGCACGGCCGCACGGGTGTCCGTCGAATGCAGATGGGTCGCTATTGCAGGTCTTCGACGGACACCCACCCCCGGGATCCAAAATTATCGGTCATTTCGACAAACAGGCCTTCGCGATTGCCTGTCGGGTTGAGCGCGGTTCCGGCGCGCAACGCGCGAATGACCGTGCTGCCCTTGTCGGCAGCCTGATACATGCTGGTATCGACCGCGACCGTCGCACCCGCAGCCGCCTTGGGGGCGGCAGGGGTGGTTTGCGCGAGGATCGATGCCTGCCCGCCCACGGCGTTGAACGCCTTCATAAAGGCTTCGGCCAGCATCTTGCCATCCTTGCTGGAGCCATAGCCCGCAGCGTTGACGCCGCCTTCCCAGGCCGATGCGCCGCCAAAGGTCAGCGCGGACTTCTTGACCTCGCCGCTGCCGCTGACCAGCGTCAGGCCGTTGGCCGGGCTGACCACGCGTATGCCCGCAGCAACGGTCTTCTTCTTGCCGCCAAGCCCGCCAAACATGCCGAGCAACGGACCCGCAAGCGGCACGCCGCCAACAAGGCCGCCGACCGCGCCCGAACGGACAAGCCCTTCGGTAACCGCCGCCTTGGCCAGATTGATGCTCTTGTCGACCTCTTCCTTGTCGCCGGCGATCACGTTCATCAGATAATCGGCGGGCTCGCTGCTCGCCGGGTTGTGCGGCGTGAAACAGCCCGATTCGAGCGCCAGCGCATTCACCAGCTCGCGCGGGCTGCCCAGACCAAATTTGGTCCAGCCCTGCGTATCGCCGTCAACGACCGCGATCGTACCGTGATTCTGTTCGCATTTGACAAGCGTCAGCGCCGGTTCCTCATCCTTCGCCATCGCCCCCGACGCCAGCGCCACCGCCGCGACGAACCCTGCCAAGTTACGCATGTGCCCCATTCCCCTATGCACCAAGCTCCATGCGCATCCGATAGACCGGTCGGGCGACAAATAATTGTAAGAACGCAACAGGCCGCGATCGGCGGCGCCGGTCGAAAAAATAGCGGCACAGGCATTGCAATCCGCAGTTTAATCGCGCAATTAAACGGCAAGAGAGGAATCAGCCATGACCCAGCCCGCAGCCAATGAGCTTGCCGATTTCGAGGCACAGTGCGACGCGTGGTTCCGCGAGCATATCGTCGCCGACCCGGGCTTCATGCTGCCGCTGACCTTCATGGAGGTTTCGACCGACCAGCAGTTCGAATTCCTGCAAAACTGGCAGAACCGGGTCTATGAGGCCGGCTATATCGGGATGAGCTGGCCCGCCGAATATGGCGGCCGCGGCATGCATCCCGAATTTCAGCGGATCGCAACCCGGATCATGAAACAGCATGACGCACCGATCATGCTCAATGCGATCGGCAATGGCTGGGCCGGGCCGCTGATCCTCGACATCGGCACCGAGGAACAGAAAAAGCGCTACATCAAGCCGATGCTCGCGGCGGAGGAAATCTGGTGCCAGGGCTTTTCCGAACCCGAAAACGGTTCCGACCTTGGCAATGCCCAGTGCCGTGCCGTGCGCGACGGCGACGACTATATCGTCAACGGTTCCAAAATCTGGACCTCGCTGGGCGACCGGGCGCATATGATGATCCTGCTCGCGCGCACCGATCCGGATGCGCCGAACAAATATGCCGGGCTCAGCTTCTTCCTCTCGCCGATGCGCGTGCCCGGAATCGAAACCCGGCGGATCAGGAAGCTCACCGGCGAATATGGCTTCGTCCAGACCTTTTTCGACAATGCCCGCATCCCCGCCAGCGACATCATGGGCGCGGAAGGCCAGGGCTGGCTGGTCGCGATGAAGACGCTCGAATATGAACGCGGCGCGAAGGTCAATCTGGCGGGAGGTTCCTTCGCCAAGGAAATGGACGTCATGGAAATATTGGAGCTGGCCCGCACCGCGCAGCGCGGGGGCAAGCCGTTGCTCGACGATCCGGTGATGCGCGACAGGCTGGTCGAATTCCTGATCGACGCGCAGGCGCTCAACCTCAACAATGCCCGCAGGCGGATGGCCCCGCTCAATCAGGACCATCCGATGGGGCTGTCGCTGATCAACAAGCTGGCGCGCACCGAACTGGTGCGCGAGCTGACCCAGTTCGCGCTGCAGTTCCAGGGGGCCAAAGCGGGCTATTATGTCGGTGACGAAAATGCCGTCGACGGCGGCTTCTGGCACCGCAGCTACCTCAACAGCTTCTCCGCCACGATCGGCGGGGGAACCAGCGAAATTCAACGCAACATCATCGGCGAGCATGTGCTCGGCCTACCCAAGACGAAATAGGAGACAGTGAATGAGCGACGCATTGGTGGAAGCCCGCGACGGCATATTGATCATCACGATCAACCGGCCCGAGGCAAAGAACGCGATGAACAAGGAGGCGTCGGAGCTGATCGCTGCCGCGCTCGACCGGCTCGACACGGAAAACGACCTGCGCGTGGGCATCGTCACCGGCGCGGGCGGCACCTTCTGTTCGGGGATGGACCTCAAGGGCTTTTTGCGCGGTGAAACCCCCTTCGTTGCCGGACGCGGCTTTGGCGGCATCACCCAGAAATCCCCGGCCAAGCCGCTGATCGCGGCGGTCGATGGCTATGCGCTGGCGGGCGGGCTCGAGGTCGCGATTGCCTGCGACATGATCGTCGCCAATGAAAATGCCAAATTCGGCATCCCCGAAGTCAAGCGCGGGCTTGCCGCCGCAGCCGGTGGGCTGATGCGCCTGCCCAAGAAGATTGCGCCGCACATCGCGATGGAACTGGCGCTGACCGGCGATTTTGTCGATGCGAAGCGCGCCTATGAACTCGGCCTCGTCAACCGCGTGACATCCGGCCCGGCGCTCGACGCCGCGATCGAACTGGCACGCAGCATTGCCGACAACGGCCCATTGGCGGTCAGGAAGTCGAAGCAGGTGATCGTCGAATCGGGCGAATGGGCCGAAACCGAGATGTGGCAGAAGCAAACCGAGACGCTCGGCAATCTGTTCGCCACCAACGATGCGCGCGAAGGGGCCGCCGCCTTTGCCGAGAAGCGCAAGCCCAACTGGACGGGGACTTGAGGTCCAGGGCGAGATTTTTCGTTCGTCATTCCCGCGAAGGCGGGAATCCATCACCGGCGCTCCAAATTTGCACAGAGGGTGATGGACCCCCGCCTTCGCGGGGGTGACGAATTTGCTTTTGTCAGATTGCGCTACTGAAAATAGACTTATCGTGGCGCTGCAATGGAGAGAGTGATGCACCCTAGGATTCATGCCGCCGCCCATCCGGACAAACCCGCCATCATCATGGCAGGATCGGGGCAGGTGGTCAGCTATGCCCAGCTCGACGCCAGTTCGAACCGGGTGGCACAGCTGTTTCGCTCGCTGGGGCTGGGGCATGGCGATACCATCGCGATGTGCATGGAAAACCGGGCCGAATTTTTCGATCTCGCCTGGGGCGCGCAGCGGGCCGGACTGGTGTTCGTGGCAATCAGCAACCGGCTGACAGCGCCCGAAATCGACTATATCCTGGCCGACAGCGGATCGAAGGCGATATTCGCCTCCAACTATCTCGGCGACACGCTCGACCAGATTGAATCGCCGGTGAAGCGCTATATTGTCGGTGGCGGACGGCCCGGCTGGACGCCGCTGGAACCCGAATTGGCGGAGATGCCCGCGACACCGGTTGCCGACGAGCGTGCAGGCACCGACATGCTTTACAGTTCGGGCACGACGGGCAGGCCAAAAGGGGTGCGCCTGCCGCTTCCCGAAGACACCGACATTGCCGCCGTTAACCCGCTGGCGATGATCGCCGCCGGCGCGTTCGGCTTTACCGGCGACAGCGTCTATCTTTCCCCCGCCCCGCTATATCACGCCGCGCCGCTGCGCTGGTGCATGGCGGTGCACCGGCTGGGCGGGACCGTGGTGGTAATGGAAAAATTCGATCCCGAAGAGGCGCTCGCGGCCATCGAGAAATACGGGATTACCGACAGCCAGTGGGTGCCCACGCATTTCGTCCGCATGCTCAAACTGCCGGAGGAGACGCGGACGAAATATGATGTGTCGACGCTCAAATGCGCCGTCCATGCCGCCGCCCCCTGCCCGGTTCCGGTGAAGGAGGCGATGATCGCATGGTGGGGGCCGGTGCTGCGCGAATATTATGCGGGCACCGAAGGCAATGGCTTTACCTTCATCACCAGCGAGGAGTGGCTGACGCACAAGGGCTCGGTCGGTCGCGCGCTCAACGCCATCATCCATATTTGCGGCGAGGATGGCGAGGAAGTGGCGGTAGGCGAGGAAGGCGTCGTCTATTTCGAGAGCGAATCGCAGTTCAGCTATCACAACGACCCGGTGAAGACCGCCGAAAGCCGCCACCCGAAACATGCCAACTGGTCGATGCTGGGCGATGTCGGAAAGGTCGATGCAGAGGGCTTTCTCTATCTGACCGACCGCAAGAGCTTCATGATCATTTCGGGCGGAGTGAACATCTATCCGCAGGAGATCGAAAATCTGCTGGTGCATCATCCGAAGGTCGCCGATGCCGCCGTGATCGGCGCGCCCGACGACGATATGGGCGAACGGGTGGTGGCGATCGTGCAGCCGCTCGACTGGAGCCAGGCTGGCGACGCGCTCGCCGACGAACTCAAGGCCTATCTGCGACCAAGCCTGTCGGGGGTGAAGATGCCCCGGCAAATCGACTTCCGCGAGGAACTGCCCCGCCATCCGACCGGCAAGCTCTACAAACGGCTGCTGCGCGATGAATATTGGGGCAACAAGGACAGCCGGATCGTTTGAGGAGTCTGGGAAAAATGAACGCGCCTGTTGCAACGCCCGAAACCGCGATCGCGGTGATCGATCCGAAATCCTATGCGGCATGGGATCCGCTGCTCGACCTGTTCGACCAGATCCGCGCCGAAACCCCGGTGCTGCGGATCGAAAGCCCGACCGACGACCACGCCCCTTTCTGGCTGATCACCCGGCACGAGGATGTGATGCGGATCAGCAAGGACAATGCGACCTTTCTCAACGCGCCCCGCCCCACGGTGCTGACCAACCGCAAGGGCGAGGAACTGGCGCGGCAGATCACCGGCGGGTCGCCCAATCTGGTCCAGTCGCTGGTCGCGCTCGACGCGCCCAAGCACCCCAAGCTGCGGCGGCTGACGCAGCAATGGTTCATGCCCAAAAATCTGCGGCTGATCGAAGGCGAGATCAGGGAATTGGCGAAACGCACGGTCGACCGGCTGATCGCCGCCGGGCCAGAGGCGGATTTCGTTCCGCTGGTGTCGGCACCCTATCCACTGCATGTGGTGATGCAGATTCTGGGGGTTCCCGAGGAAGACGAGCCGCGCATGCTGTTTCTGACGCAGCAGATGTTCGGCGGGCAGGATGAGGATCTGAACAAGTCGGGCATCGCCAATCTGTCGCCCGAACAGATCACCCAGATCGTGCTCGGCGCGGTCAAGGATTTCACCGAATATTTCGAAAAGCTCGCTGGCGAACGCCGCCGGAATCCCGGAAAGGATGTCGCCACCATCCTTGCCACTGCGACAATCGATGGCCAGCCTTTGGAGCCGCTCGATCTCGCGGGCTATTATCTCATCGTTGCGGCGGCAGGGCATGACACGACCTCGGCCAGCACGGCGGGCGCAATGCTGGCGCTTGCGCGCGATCCCGAACAATTTGCCAAGGTCAAGGCCGACCGCAGCCTGGTTCCGGGTATCGTCGAAGAGGCGATCCGCTGGACCACGCCGGTGCAGCATTTCATGCGCATGGCGAATGCCGATGTCGAAATTGGCGGGGTGCAGATCGCCAGCGGCGACTGGCTGATGATCAACTATGTCGCCGCCAACCACGATCCGGCGCAGTTTGACGAGCCGCGCAAATTCGACGCCTCGCGCGACCAGAACCGGCACATCGCATTTGGCGCAGGCGCGCACCAGTGCCTCGGGCTGCACCTGGCACGGCTCGAAATGCGGATATTGTTCGAGGAATTGCTGGACCGGCTCGATTCGATCGAATTGGCAGGCGAGCCCAAGAGAGCGAATTCGACCTTTGTCGGCGGGCTGAAGACGTTGCCGGTACGCTTTCAAGCTTCGTAGAAACGGGCGTTTGCATTGGCCTTGGCTTCGTCACCCCCGTGAAGGCGGGGGTGACGAAAGTTGAGATAGGAACGGGCGCCTATTTGCAGCGATAACGGTCACGGTCGATTTGGCGTCCAAGGATGGCACCCCCGGCCGCACCCAAAATCGTCCCCAGCGCGCGATCACCTCTTGTGTCGATGGCACGACCGATCAGTGCGCCACCTGCGGCACCAATGATCAGGCCGGTGGTACCGTCGCTTCGGCGGCAATAATAGCGATCATCGCTTCCGCGCCAGACGCGGGTGTTACGGTAAATGGGCTCGGCATTACGTTGCTTCTTCTTGTAATAGCCATGCGCCGGGGCATGGCGCGGCGGATCGGCAAGGGCGACGCCCGGCAGGGCGAGCGCGATGGCCACAGTGGTTGCGATCAGGGCTTTCATCGTCTGTCTCCTTCTATTTGGCTGCCCCCATTGCAGCCGGATGCAGATGAACCGCAGCAAGACAGCGGCAATTTGTTGGTCGAACGGTTTTGCACGAACGTCGAAGCGTGGCGGCAAGCCCGCTTGTCATCCGGCGATGCGACGCCTAACCATGCCTCCATGGCAAATATCATCGCGTTCATCCTTGGCCTTGTGGCACTGGTTCTGGCCATTCCGGCTTTCTTTCCGCTGCTCGGCTGGCTCAACTGGCTGATCATCGTGATCGCGGGCGTGGGCGTGGCATTCGGCTCTGCCTCGGAAAAGAATAGCGGCCGCAATTTCTGCCTGGTCGTCGTTGCCATCTGCGCCATCCGGCTGTACCTGGGCGGCGGGATCATCTGACCCGGCGCCTTCCATGATCACCATACAAGCGCAACGGCCGCAAGACGGCGGGCTTCCCTATGCCTTTTCGGCCTATCTGATCTGGGGCTTCCTTCCGGTCTATTTCAAGCTGCTGAAGCATGTGCCCGCGCTCGACATATTGGCGTTCCGCATTGTCTGGTCGGTGCCGGTGGTGTTCATCATCCTCTATTTCCGGCGCCAGTGGGGCGAATTTGTCTCGGCGATATCAAACCCGGCCGCGCGCCGTGCGATGATGCTGTCGGCGGTGCTGATCGCGATCAACTGGCTGGTCTATGTCTGGGCGATCACCAGCGACCGGGTGCTGGCGACGAGCATCGGTTACTATCTCAACCCGCTGGTCAATGTGCTGCTCGGGCGGCTGTTTCTGGGTGAGCGGCTGACAAGGCTGCAGGGCTGGGCGGTCGCGGTCGCCGGGCTGGCGGTCGCTATATTGCTTGGCGGTTCGCTTGAAACCGTGTGGATCAGCCTGACCCTCGCGATCAGTTTCGGCACCTATGGCCTTGTGCGCAAGACTGCGCCGACCGGTTCGGTGCCGGGGCTGGCGGTCGAAATGTGCCTGCTGGGCCCGGTCGCGCTCGCCGTCTGCATCTGGAGCGTGATGGAGGCGGGCGGCCTTCGCGACCTGCAAACCGAGATACTGCTGGCGCTGGGCGGGGCGGTGACGGTAATACCGCTATTGCTCTTCGCCACCGCCGCGCGACGGATGAGCTATACCGCGCTCGGTTTCGTGCAATATCTCGCGCCGACCATCGTCTTTCTGCTCGGCGCGTTCGCCTATGGCGAGCCGCTCGATGGCACAAAGCTGGCCTGCTTCGCGCTGATCTGGACGGCCATCGCGCTGTTCAGCCTCGACGCTTTTCGCCGGATGCGCTCAGCCGTCTGACAGCCGCCAGCCCAGCGTCTCGCCTGCATGGAAAGGCGAAACCGCCGTGCCATTGGCATCGACCGACAACGGCACCGCGACCGGCGATTTTTGCAGCGTGATCCTGCCCTGGTTGGGCGCAAGGCCATAGAAGAGCGGGCCAAATTCGGAGGCGAAACCCTCCAGCCGGTCGATCGCGCCTTCCTCTTCAAACACGGCGGCATAGCTTTCGATGGCAAAGGGCGCGTTGAAAATGCCCGCACAGCCGCAGGCCGATTCCTTCGCCGATACCGCATGCGGGGCGCTGTCGGTGCCGAGGAAGAATTTGGGATTGCCCGATACCGCCGCCTTGCGCAGCGCCAGCCGGTGTACCTCGCGTTTCGCCACGGGCAGGCAATAGGCATGCGGGCGGATGCCGCCGACAAGCATGGCGTTGCGGTTGATATGCAGATGCTGCGGGGTGATCGTCGCGCCGACATTCGGCCCGCAAGCCAGCACGAAATCGACGGCCTCGGCGGTGGTGATATGTTCGAATACCACCTTCAGCGCAGGATAATCGCGCACCAGCGCCGCCATCGTGCGGTCGATGAACACCGCCTCGCGGTCGAAAATGTCGACATCATGGTCGGTCACCTCGCCATGCACGAGCAGCGGCATGCCGATATCCTGCATCGCCTCCAGCACGCTGCGGATATTGTCGATTCCGGTCACCCCGTGCGCGCTGTTGGTGGTGGCATGCGCCGGATAGAGCTTGGCGGCGGTGAACAGGCCGGCGGCATGGCCGCGCCGGATCTCGGCAGGATCGGTGCCGTCGGTCATGTAACAGGTCATCAGCGGGGTAAAATCGCTACCCGCCGGAAGCGCCGCAAGGATGCGGTCGCGATAGGCGCTGACGCCCGCGACATCGGTCATCGGTGGCGACAGGTTGGGCATCACGATCGCACGGGCAAACTGGCGCGCGGTATAGGGCAGCACGCCCTTCAGCATATCGCCATCGCGCAGGTGGACATGCCAGTCATCGGGGCGGCGGATTGTCAGAGTCGTCACGGTCATTCTACTCTCCCCCCTCCCCTTCAGGGGAGGGGCCGGGGGTGGGGCTGTCGGAATGGCGCTTAGCCTATTAACCGCCCCACCCCAACCCCTCCCCTGAAGGGGAGGGGCTTTTATTCCTGCCAATCATGGCTATCTGTCACCCATGTCCGCACCCCGATTGTTCGACCGCGCCGTCATCCGCCTTTCGCCGCAGGAGGAGGGCGAGGATGTGCGCGCTTTTCTGCAGGGGCTGGTGACGCAGGACATGCAGTCCGAATTGCCGCTATGGGCCGGGCTGCTGACCCCGCAGGGCAAGGCGCTGTTCGATTTTGTCCTATGGGGTGAAGGCGGCGACATATTGATCGATTGCGAAGCGGCGCAGGCAGACGCGCTGGTGCGGCGGCTGTCGCTGTACCGGTTGCGGCGCAGGATCGCGATTGCGGTCGATCCGGCGCTGGGTGTGTTTTGGGCGGCAGCCGCGCCGGGCCGCCCCGCCGACCCGCGGCTTCCCGAACTGGGGGTGCGCTGGATTGGCCCGATAGCGGCGGATGATGTCGATATCGCCGCACTCTACCGTGCGCACCGGCTGTCGCACGGCGTGGCCGAGGGGATAGCCGAGCTGGGCAGCGATGCGACGCTGTGGCTGGAAACCAACGCCGCCGAACTGAACGGTGTGTCGTTCACCAAAGGCTGTTATGTCGGGCAGGAAAATACCGCACGGATGAACTGGCGGCAAAAGGTCAACCGGCGACTGGTCGTGCTGCCGATTGCCGATGCCGATGCCGCAAAGGCGCGGGCGCGCTATCCCGAACTCGGGCTTGTGGTCGAGCTGCGCCGGGTCGAAAATATGGCGGGCCTTGCGCTCCCGGCATGGCAGGCTGCGGCCATCGCCACTGATTGACAAGCCCGTCCCGATCGCGCACCTCGCCAGCAACCTGGATTGAAAGGAATGGGCATGGCCGCATTGCTGCTTCTGATTGCGGCGCTGGGCGCAACCGAGCCGGCGGTGGCACCCGCCGCAGAGCCACCGACCAGCGCCGCACTTTTCGATGCCGCCGCCAGCTGCACCGCCTATCATATCTACGTCGCTGCAACCGCCACCCCGCAAAGCGACGAGGCCCGATCAGCCGAGGACAAGGCCACGATGTTTCTGTTGGCTGCCTATGCCCGGATGCCCGATGAAGATCGGGGTGCCGCCGAAGCCCGGATCGAGGGCA